>NZ_JBWLUT010000149.1:0-18320 GCF_056504575.1 Blautia sp. CGZ-1-C1 | reverse complement strand
CTGGAATTACAAGTATAAAATCAGATACATTATAAAATAATATCAAGTTAGATTGTGTTTACTTTGAGACTGCGTTTCTTTCGTGTCCTTTGCGCTTTGAGGCATGCTCTTATTTGCATTATTTTCTGAAATTGCTATAGGAAAAGTTTTGAAAAATAGGTTATGAACATACAAAAAAAATAAGACTGTCAAAAAAATAATGCGTTTTTTCTAAATTTATTGACAATTTAAAAATAGAAAGGTATAGTAAAGGTAGTTGCAAAGAGGCATGACATAGAAAGTTGTGCCTCTTTTGTTCCGTAAGGATTGCTGACTGTGAGACGGATAGCAGTCTGTAACAAGAAGTCAGAAAACAGTAGAGAGAATGGAGGAAGAAGAATGAAAAAAGCATTGGCAATTGGACTTGCAGCAGTAATGGCAGTTTCTATGAGTGCACCGGTATTTGCGAGTGATGACAGCGAAAGTGGTGCAGGAATCGCAAAAGAAGATCTCAAGATTGGTGCGATTTATATCGGTGATGAGAACGAAGGTTATACAGCAGCTCACATGGCTGGAATTGATGAGATGGTAGAAAATCTTGGTCTTGATGATTCTCAGGTTATTGAGAAAACTCTGATCGGTGAAGATGAAGGATGCTACGATGCAGCAGCAGACCTTGCAGACCAGGGATGCCAGATTATTTTTGCAAACAGCTTTGGACATGAAACTTATATCCTGGAAGAAGCAGCAGGAGAGTATCCGGACGTACAGTTCTGTCATGCGACAGGAACTCAGGCAGCATCCAGCGGACTTTCCAATATGCATAACTACTTTACAAATATCTATGAAGCACGTTATGTATCCGGTGTAGTGGCAGGTCTGAAACTCAATCAGATGATCGAAGACGGCACTGTAAAAGAGGATGCATGTAAGATCGGTTACGTAGGTGCATTCCCTTATGCAGAGGTTATTTCCGGATATACTTCTTTCTATCTTGGCGCAAAAAGCGTATGCCCGTCTGCAACAATGGAAGTAAAATATACAAACAGCTGGGCAAGCTTTGACCTTGAAAAAGAATGCGCAGATGCTTTAATTTCTGATGGCTGCGTTCACTCAGTAGTACTGCACAGACAGGTGCTCCTACAGCATGTGAGGCAGCCGGCGTTCCTTGCGTTGGTTATAACATTGATATGACATCTGTTGCTCCGAATACAGCACTTACTTCCGCATCTATGGACTGGGGTGTATATTACACATATGCAGTACAGTGCATGATTGATGGAACAGCTATTGACACTGACTGGTGCAAAGGATTTGCAGAAAGCGCAGATAAGATCACATCTCTCAATGGATAAAGTTGTAGCTGAAGGCACAGAAGAGAAAGTAAAAGAAGTAGAAGACGCGATCAGTGATGGTTCTCTTCATGTATTTGACACTTCTACATTTACAGTAGATGGTAAAGAACTTGATACATATGAGAAAGACGGAACAGAATATATTTCTGACGGATATTTCCATGAATCTGAATATGGTTCAGCACCGGCATTCGACATTGCAATCGACGGAATCACATCTATCACAGAATAAAGAATGAAACTGGCGGAGCTGCTTGTCGGCAGCTCCGCTTTTTTGTATGAACAGATAAAAGGAGGGAACGATAGTGGGAGAAAACTATGCACTTGAACTTAGAGATATTTCCAAGCGTTTCGGTTCAGTACAGGCAAACGACCATGTGAATCTCACACTGAGAAAATCAGAGATTCTTGCCATCCTCGGAGAGAATGGAAGCGGTAAGACTACTCTGATGAATATGATTTATGGAATTTATTATCCGGACGAAGGACATATCTTCGTAAATGGAAAAGAAGTAACGATCCGCTCGCCAAAAGATTCCTACGAACTGGGAATTGGTATGGTGCATCAGCATTTCAAACTGGTAGATGTACTGACAGCAGCCGAGAATATTGTTCTGGGACTTCCTGGAAAAGGGAAACTGGATATGAAGAAGATCACAGAAGATATCCAGAAACTGGTAGATAAATATGGATTTGAACTGGATCTTTCCCAGAAGATTTACGAAATGTCTGTATCCCAGAAGCAGACAGTTGAGATCATAAAGATGTTATATCGTGGGGCAAGAATCCTGATTCTTGATGAGCCGACTGCGGTTCTGACACCTCAGGAAGCTGACCGGTTATTTGATATTCTGAGAAATATGCGTAAAGATGGCTGTTCCATTATGATCATTACACATAAGCTGCAGGAAGTGCTGGCTTTATCTGACCGCGTTGCGATTCTAAGAAAAGGAAAATATATAGATACGGTAGAAACAGCACGGGCAAATGCACAGAGTCTGTCAGAGATGATGGTAGGAGGCAGAGTAGACCTGAATATCGACCGTCCTGAGCCAGAGAATGTGAAACCGAGACTGATCATTAAGGGGCTGAATTGCAAAGATAAAGACGATGTGAAAACGCTTGATGACATTGATCTTACTGTAAATACAGGTGAGATTCTTGGTATCGCCGGAATTTCCGGAAGCGGACAGAAAGAATTTCTGGAGGCGATCGCAGGACTTCAGGAGCTGGAGAGTGGTTCCATCATCCTGCTTGACGATAATGGAAAGGGTATGGAACTTGCCGGAATGGATTCCATTTCTATCAATAAAGCAGGAATCAGCCTTGCCTTTGTACCGGAAGACCGTATCGGTATGGGACTTGTGGGCGATATGGATATGACTGATAATATGATGCTTCGAAGCTACCGAAATGGAAAAGGTCCTTTCCTGGACCGAAAAGGTCCGAAAGCTCTGGCTTTGAAGATCAAGGAGCAGCTTGAGGTTATGACTCCAAGTATCTCAGCACCTGTCCGTCAGATGTCAGGAGGAAATGTCCAGAAGGTTTTAGTAGGAAGAGAAATTGCCCAGAATCCGAAGGTCCTTCTTGTAGCGTTCCCGACACGAGGCGTGGATGTCAACACTTCTCATGTTATTTACAGACTGTTAAATGAACAGAAAGAAAAAGGTGTTGCAGTAGTCTGTGTAATCGAGGATCTGGATGTGGTTCTTGAACTGTGTGACAGAATCGCAGTGTTCTGTGGAGGTAAGATCAGCGGAATCGCAGATGGAAGAACTGCGACAAAAGAAGGAATCGGACTTCTTATGACGAAACATGAAAAAGGAGGGACGCAGGCATGAAGAAAGAACCTCTCTTACAGGTAAGTAAAAGAAGAAATAAAGCCGGATGGCAGGAGCGTCTTCTGATCCGCTTTATTGCATTGCTTCTGGCCCTGATCGTATGCGGTGCGGTGATCGTTGCACTGGTAAAGATGAATCCGGTAGATGTTTATAAAGCAATCTGGGATGGTGCCATGGGCTCAGAACGTCGTCTATGGCAGACGATACGAGACACAATGGTTCTGTTGTGTATTTCCATTGGACTTGCACCTGCATTTAAAATGAAATTCTGGAATATCGGTGCGGAAGGCCAGATTCTGATCGGTGGAGCTTGCTCAGCAGCTGTTATGATTTATGCTGGGGACAAAATGCCAACAGGATTACTTTTGATCGTAATGTTTGTGGCAAGTGCACTTGGCGGAATGATCTGGGGAATCATCCCGGCAGTATTTAAGGCACACTGGAATACAAATGAAACTTTATTTACTCTGATGTTAAACTATGTTGCCATGCAGGTTATTACATATTGCATCGTATTCTGGGAAAATCCGAAAGGTTCCAACACAGTCGGCATTATCAATCAGGCTACAAAGGCAGGATGGCTTCCGGAACTTTTCGGGCAGAAATATGGCTGGAATGTTGTGATCGTTCTGGTTCTGACAGTAGGAATGTTTATTTATCTGAAATATTGCAAACAGGGTTATGAGATCGCAGTAGTTGGTGAGAGCGAGAATACAGCCAGATATGCAGGTATTCAGGTAAAAAAAGTTATTGTCCGTACAATGGCTATTTCCGGTGCAATCTGTGGTATCGCAGGTTTCGTTATCGTAAGTGGTGCAAGCCATACAATTTCTACTGCAACTGCAGGTGGCAGAGGTTTTACCGCTATCATCGTTGCATGGCTTTCAAAATTTAACACATTTATCATGGTTGCGGTTTCTTTTGGTATCGTATTTATGAATCAGGGTGCTGTGCAGATTGCAACTCAGTATGGTCTGAATGAGAATGCTTCAGATGTTCTTCTGGGAATCATTTTGTTTTTCCTGATCGGTGCAGAATTCTTTATCAACTACAGAGTAAAGCGTGCAAAGAAATAGGAGGTAGATGCAATGAGTGTACTGATAATTTTTATTCAAAAAGCAATTGTCCAGGGCATCTGTATTCTGTATGGTGCGCTTGGCGAAATTATGACAGAGAAATCCGGTAACCTTAATCTGGGTATTCCGGGAATTATGTATATGGGCGGCATTTCAGGTCTGATGGGAGCATTTCTTTATGAGAAAGACAATCCGAATCCAAATGCACTTATCGGTGTTTTAATATCGTTTTTATGTGCATTTGCGTGTGCGGCTATCGGTGGTCTGATCTATAGTATTCTGACTATTACACTTCGTGTAAATCAGAATGTAACAGGTCTTGCCCTTACCATCTTTGGTACAGGATTTGGTAACTTCTTTGGTGGTTCTATTTCCAAGCTTGCAGGTGGTGTAGGACAGATTTCCGTAAAAGTAACGGGAAGCGCTTATACGGCGAAAATCCCAGGTTTATCTAAGATACCGGTCATCGGAGGGATTTTCTTTAATTATGGATTCCTGACATATTTATGTATCATTGCAGCAGTTGTACTGTCATATTTTCTGTTTAAGACCAGAGCTGGTTTAAGCCTTCGTGCAATCGGTGAGAATCCGGGAACTGCAGATGCGGCAGGTATCAATGTTATTAAGTATAAATATCTGTCTACCTGTATCGGTGCAGGACTGGCAGGACTCGGCGGACTTTATTTCGTGATGGAATATTCAGGTGGTACCTGGACAGATAATGGATTTGGAGATCGTGGATGGCTTGCAGTTGCGCTTGTAATCTTTGCACTTTGGAAACCATTAAATGCAATCTGGGGAGCATTCCTGTTTGGAGCACTTTATATCCTGTATCTGTACATTCCGGGACTGGGACGAAGCATGCAGGAAGTATTTAAGGCATTGCCATATGTGGTAACAATCATTGTGTTGATATTTACAAGTTTCCGAAAGAAGAAAGAACATCAGCCGCCTGCCGCGCTGGGACTTCCATATTTCAGGGAAGAAAGATAATAAAATTAGGCGTTTGCGGTTGATTCCAGAGTAAAATAGTATTATAATATCAGAAGCTAGAAAAGCTAAGTAGTAAGTGTACGTATGCCTTGAGTTTGCAGGATGAATGCGGGACAGAGGATATGGAAACGATAATGCTGAATAAAAATTAAGGAGGAAATTTACAATGGCTAAAGTGACAAAAGATATGCTGATCGGTCAGCTTCTTCAGGTAGATGCGAATATCGCACCAATTCTTATGAGAGCAGGAATGCACTGCCTTGGATGCCCGTCTTCTCAGATGGAATCTCTCGAAGAAGCAGCTATGGTTCATGGACTGGATGCAGATGTACTTGTTAACCAGATCAATGATTTTCTTGGAGAATAATCAGCTGGCTGATTAAAGCAATATGTAAAAAATGGGATGTTCTGATTAATTTCAGGACATCCCATTTTTTGTGAAAATTTCTTATAACTGCACTAATTGCTGAAGTGCGGAGGCAGAAATAAGTTCTCCATGTTCTGTCAGGTATGCTTCACCTGAAGCTGTGAAAGCTCTTCCACGTCCATATTCAGTAAGAATATTGCATACCCTGTTAAAGTCTTCCGGGGAGAGAGAGGACTGGTGAACAACCAGCTTATAAATCTCATCTGCCGGATCCTTATAGAGCGTGTTAGCACCTGAGAAATAGCCGTTCAATCCATGTGCTGCGGCGATTACATCATCCAGTGTATCGAACTCGTAAAGGCGGATAAGATTTACATCAGGAACCTGAGTATCATCTTTCTCGCCTGTAGTGTTACCCTGAGACGCGTTCTTCTCTTTTGCCTGGGAACTCTTTACCTTTGCCTCATAAAGTTTCTGGAAAATATCGATGATATTGTCAGCTCCGTCAAGCTGAACAGTATCTGACGTCTCATTTCCTTTAAATGGCGCAAATTTGGAAAAGCGTGTATCCAGTTCTTCCGGATCTTCTACTTTGGTGATGATCAGGATGATACTCTCAGTGCTTACCGGGATTGCTTCGATCATTAATGGAATATTATCTGCTTCAAAACCAAACTGTATCTGCGCCTGCTGCATCATATCGCGAAAAAGCTTTTTGGCTTTATCAGTACCATAGGCTAATTCACTGATACGGATCTGATGACTTTCAAGGTCTTCTCTTGTTAAGGTGCAGCGTATCTGGTTGTCATTGATTTTTTCTATCTTCATGTTGTCACATCCTATCCTAAATAGCGTTGCAAATTACATACAATTTTATACACTATATTATATAACAGAGAACAGCAAAATGTAAAGATGAGTAATCAGCATAAATATTAAATTTTTGGAAACAAAACGGTAAAAATTACATAAATGCAGAAAAGCTCTTGCGTCAAAACAAAAAACAGGTATAATAAAAAAAGAAGAAACAATAAATCTGCGGTTCGTATAAACGAAGATTTGAAATGTTACTGAGAACGAAGAAACCAGTAACTCTGAAACATTAACTCTAATGATTTACTTACATTACTGAGCAACAGTAATCTATTTATTTCAAAACCTCATTGTCGATTATTCATACGGCGTTCCTGCCGTGACAATGTACAGGTAAATTCCCAGGATAAGATAAGTACAGCAGGGATATTGTTTTTTCAACAGCCGATGAGGTGCTTTCTAAAATCTTATTTTTAAAGGAAAGGAGGTAAGCTTACGGAAAATATATCACGGGCAACAAAAAAGGTCCTGCGTAAACCACTGAAAAAAGAACTTGAGAGTTACTTTGAACAGGGAATCCCTTTGTACCTTGATGGTACACCAAGTAACCCCAAATCGATTGCAAAAGCCTGTCAGATTGCAGAAGGTGGTGGCTATATGCGGGATTACGTAGAAGATGAAAAAGGACGGATCGCTCGTGTAGATTTTGATTTCGTCAAAAACAAATAACAAAAGAAAAAGCTGCCCGAACAGATTCCGGACAAGTCCCCCGTGTCCATAATGCCTTCGGGCAGCAAAAAACATAGAAATCTTAAATAATCTAAAAAAATTATGAAAAATGGTTTTTCGCAATACAATTGTAATAATTTATGATATACTAATACCAGAAGCAACATCACACCGAAAGGAAGAAAAATATGGATAAAAAATATAAACCAATAGTTGCAGTTGTGGTATTGGTCATTCTCGTTGCAGTACTTGGAATTGTCAGCCATGTAGTGATGAAGTATATCCCATCAGGTGAGAAGATGGATTTAAATGAGTATTATGGAGAAATGGCAGATGGCGAGATCGCAATAGTTCTGGGAACTGAGAAACTGGATGAGCGCGGCCTGGTAGACGGAGACAGAGTTTATCTGCCTCTGAATGTAGTCAATACATATCTGAATCAGAGATACTACTGGGATTCTGCGAATCAGCAGGTACTTTATGCAACTCCATCAGAGCTTACCACGGTAGCTGCATCATCTGAGTCAGGTGACCAGGTATGGCTGAAGGACGATACAGTATATCTGAATCTTACCTATATACAGCAGTATACAGATATCGATGCGTATATCAGTAAGGAGCCATACAGAATTGCCATACAGTATCAGTTTGATAATATAAAGACTGTTACAGTTAAAAAGAATACAAGTATACGTTACCGCGGAGGAATTAAATCACCGGTTGTCACTTCGGTAAAGAAAGGGGCACAGCTTCGACTTATTGAGGAACTGGATAACTGGGATCAGGTAGCCACAGATGATGGATATATTGGCTATATAGATAAGAAGAATGTCGGTAAAGCATCGGAGACAACTTTCGACAGAAATTTTGAGAGAGAACAGTATTCATACCTGACAATGGATGGAAAGGTCAATATGGTATGGCATCAGGTTACTTCTACGGATGCAAATGCTTACTTTGCAGATGCAACAGCAAATATGACAGGTGTAAACGTAATTTCACCGACATGGTTCTATCTGCTTGATACATCTGGAAATATTGCAAACATATCAAGTGCAGATTACGTAGCACAGGCTCATGAGAAAGGACTTAAAGTCTGGGGGCTGATCGATAACTTTACACAGGAAGTAAGTACGACCGAGACACTTTCAAATACTGCGGCAAGACAGAATATTATCAGTCAGCTGATTCAGGCTGCGACAAGTGTGGGAATGGATGGCATCAATGTGGACTTCGAGTCTCTCAGCGAAGATGTTGGAATTCATTTTCTGGAGTTCCTGAGAGAACTTTCTATAGAGTGTCATAAGAATAATCTGGTCCTTTCTGTGGATAATCCGGTTCCGGAAGATTTCACCAGTCATTATGACCGCGCTGAACAGGGAAGAGTTGTCGATTACGTGATCATTATGGGATATGATGAACATTATGTGGGATCTGAAGCGGGCTCTGTCGCATCTCTTCCATGGGTAGAACAGGGAATTCAGGATACTCTGGCAGAAGTTCCGGCAGAGCGTGTGATCAATGCAGTACCGTTCTATACCAGATTGTGGAGAACTACTGGCGGAAATGTAACCAGTGAGGCAATTGGTATGGATCAGGCGCAGCAGGTGATTTCCGAGAATAATGTGGAAACCTATTGGGATAAGACGACATCTCAGAATTATGGAAAATATGATATTGATAATTCTACCTATCAGATCTGGATTGAGGATTCTCAGTCAATCGCGGAGAAGGTTAAGCTTGTGTCGAAATACAATCTTGCAGGAGTTTCTGCATGGAAACTTGGATTTGAAAATAGCGGTATCTGGCAGGTAATTAGTGATAATCTGAATTAGAATAAAAAACATCTCTTGAGACATATATTAAGTATAGTAATTAGAAAGTGATAAGCTTTTGAATCTTGCAGATAATGTCTCAGGAGGTGTTTTTTATTATGAAAAAATATGGACTGGAGCTGCTTATGGCGTGTCTGCTTCTTGTGAGTTTCCTGATCTTATCAAAGCAGGCTGCGCAGGTAGCGGGCACTATGGCAACAACTGATAATTCAAAGACTATTCTGGTGGATGCGGGACATGGCGGCGCGGACCCGGGAATGATCGGAGTGGGCGGACTGGAGGAAAAAGGAATTAATCTTCAGATTGCCATGAAACTGAGAGAAATTCTGGAGAAAAAAGGTTTTACCGTAATTATGACAAGGGAAGAGGATAAGGGACTTTATGATGAGGAAAGCAGGAATCAGAAAGCACAGGATATGCAGCGGAGAATTGCGCTGGTAAAGGAGTGTAAGCCGGTATTATGTATCAGCATTCACCAGAACAGTTATCAGGATTCGGCAGTTTACGGACCTCAGGTATTTTATTATGAAGATTCTGCTCAGGGAAAAAGTCTGGCAGAACTGATTCAGGAGAAATTAAACACCAGGCTGGATGTAAAGCGCCCGCGCGTGGCGAAAGGGAATAAGACTTATTATCTGCTGAAAAGAAGTGAAAGTGTTCTGAATATTGTGGAGTGTGGTTTTCTGACGAATCCACAGGAGGCAGAGCTGCTCCAGACAGATGAATATCAGCTTAAAGTAGCAGATGCGATATCTGAGGGAATCGATGCGTATTTCAGTAAGAATAAATAGCAAAAAATTATAACATAGCTGCTTAAGTGATAAGTGGGATAATTCTTTACGGATTGCAAGGGATAGTTGATAAAATTGTTTATTTTATGTGAACTGACTTTTAATAGGAAGAGTTTTTTGCTATACTGATACAGATTTGAGTGGACTATAGCAAATGCTATAGTCAGAATACAAATATAGTAAAAACATACAGGGAGAAATTATGCTTGGAATAATTTATCTGATTCTTGCGGGAATACTGGGATATAAAGCTTCAAAGATACTGATAGAAGAGGGAACGAAGTTTTCTTTTATTAATCGTATCTGGCTTACCCTGCCAGCTTCGTTTGGAGTAGGCACGCTTTTGCTGACTTGGGTAGTGTATATCATTTCGTGGTTTTTCAGTGTGATTGGAAAAGTAAAAAATCCACTTTTATATGGAAATGCTATTGGAATGGCAGGCGTATTGATATTTATAATACTGATCGAAGTACAGAAATACAGAAGCCATTCAAGTTTGATAAGATCAAATATGGAGATAGGTCTGACTGAGCAGATTGATCAGGACAGGAAATTAAAGAAAAAGAGCAGAAAGTTCTCTATGGATAACCTGATAACAGATAAAAGCAGATTTAAGAAGGAATTAATCCTGTTTGGACTGCTGGCAGCATTTATTACATATATGATGTTCTATGTTTTCTACATGAAAGATGGAATTCTGTATTCTGGACTGACTGTATATGGAGACTATGCGCCACATACGGCTATGATACGTTCTTTTTCTATGGGGAATAATTTCCCGACACAGTATCCTCATTATGGAGGAGCAGATGTAAAATACCATTTTATGTTTCAGTTTCTGGCAGGAAATCTGGAATATCTGGGAATGCGCATGGATGTTGCTTATAATATCGTGAGCCTTACTTCATTGACTGGCTTTCTTATGCTGTTGTATCAGCTGGCACTTCGGATCACAGGGAAAATGTGCTGCGGTGTTTTAACGATTTTTCTGTTTTTCTTCAGAAGCGGCATGGCTTTTTTTAGATTTGTGTGGGAACATATACAGGCTGGAAATTTGCTGGAGACTTTGACTGAGAATGTTTCTTTCATTGGATATACGACCAATGAAAATTGGGGATTGTGGAACTTTAATGTTTATCTGAATCAGAGACATCTGGCATTTGGGCTTCTTATGGTGACGCTTGCATTATATCTGTTTATGGACTGGCTGGAAGCTGGGACAATGCATGAGGAAAAAGGCTTCGTCTGGATGAAGAAAAGGCTTTTTTCAAAAGAAGGATGGAGAAGCAGAAATCTGGAGCAGGCATTGCTTATGGGATTGTTTCTCGGATTGTGTGCATTCTGGAATGGGGCCGCAGTAATCGGCGGATTGCTGATTCTGTGCGGATTTGCAGTTTTTTCGGATGGAAAACTGGATTATCTGATCATGGCCGCAGTGACGATTTTCTTTTCATATCTCCAGACAAAAATATTTATTTCTGGAAGTGCGATGAGTCCGCAGATTTATCTGGGATTTCTGGCGGAAGATAAGACTGTCTGGGGAGTGGTGCAATATCTGTTCTGGATGAGTGGAGTGTTTTTTCTTGGTCTGTTAGTGCTGGTGTGGTTTATGAGAAGGCGGGAGAGAGCAATTTTGCTGGGATTTATCTTTCCAACAATTTTTGCGTTTGTACTTCTGATGACACCGGATATTAATGTAAATCATAAATATATCATGATTTCTTATGCGTTTCTGACAATCTTCTGGGCATGGACAATATGCAATCTCTGGACAGGGGAAAGAGTGAATCGGAATGTTCAGATTGCAGATGAAAGAAAGACCGAAGATATAGAAAATGAAATAAAAAAAGAAACCAGCCAGTCAGACGTTAAGACTGGTAGAGATAGAAAAATCAGGAAAT
Source organism: Blautia sp. CGZ-1-C1 (assembly GCF_056504575.1). Lineage (NCBI taxonomy): Bacteria > Bacillati > Bacillota > Clostridia > Lachnospirales > Lachnospiraceae > Blautia > Blautia sp. CGZ-1-C1. The sequence continues at coordinate 6,640 of NZ_JBWLUT010000149.1, read as the reverse complement.
TTGCCGGGAAGGTACTGGCAGCAATATTAACCATATGTCTTAGCATAACCGGAATTTATGATTTTGCGGTGATTGTGAAGGGAAATGGTCCGGGCAGACGTGTGGCTGTAAATATGAACAGTGATCTTACCTGCTGGCTTGCAGAACATCTGGATAAAAATGATCTGCTTCTGACTCCGGAATATAGTATGAATGAGGTGACAATGTCTGGTGTGATGCTTTATTGTGGATGGCCGTATTATGCATGGTCGGCAGGATATGACACGAATTACAGAGCAGCGCAGGCGGTAACGATTTATACGACATCCGACAGTGAGACTTTAAAAAGCACTGTAAAACAGGAGAAGATTACTTATATTCTGTTTGAAGAAGGCTCTGAGTTTGAACAGCAGGTGTGTCAGGAAGAAACAATTGCTGCGACATATGAGAAGGTTTACGAGACTCAGGATGGAAGAATCCGGATATATAAAACGAATTAAGCAAATTGAGAAGCGGTTATCTGGCTATGAGTAAATAGCAAAAGAGGAAAGGTTTAGCCGCTTGATTAATAAACGAATAGGAGGAGATACGGATGAAAAAATGGGCACCACGAGTGCTTCTGGCGGCAGCGCTTGCAGGACTGTCTGCTTTTTTACTGAAAGGGGATGTATGGACATTCTGGACATGGTGGCTGTTGGCGTTTCTGATGGGAATGGTGGCAATGCCGCTGACTGGGAGACTGTTTGCAGGATTTGAAGATAAGGGCTGGATGTTTTCTAAAGTGCTGGCAATTACGGTTACAGGATTTCTTACATGGCTGCTTGTGACGGTAAAGATTCTGCCGTTTACTGCGCTGACATGTATTGGCGTGTCTCTGGCGTGTGCTGTTGGATGTGGTATTTTATACCATTTTCAGGTGAAGAAGGGAATTGACTGTATTCCGACCGGAAAGGGAAATCTGGTTTACTGGGAGGAAATCCTGTTTTTTGCATTCTTTTTGATGTGGACATATTTTGCAGGATTCCGTCCGCAGGCTTATGGAACTGAGAAGTTTATGGATTATGGTTTTATGGAAGCCATGATGCGGAGTACGACACTGCCGGCAAGGGATCTGTGGTATTCAGAAGGTACTATCAATTATTATTATGGCGGACAGTATTTTGCAGTATTTCTCACGAAATTAACAGGAAGTAAAGTAGAGCTTACCTACAATCTGATGAGAACTTTTGTGGCGGCATTTGCTTTTGTTCTTCCTTTTTCACTGGTTTATCAGATGTCTGTGGACAAGCTAAAGGGAAATCTGACAGGAAAGAAACGATATGTGCCGGTGTTAGCGGGAATCACTGCCGGTCTTTCCGTATCGATTGCGGGAAATATGCATTATGTGGTTTATAGTAAGATTATTCCGTGGATTCAGAAACTTCAGGGAAAAGAAGTGGACAGTTACTGGTTCCCGGATGCAACCCGCTATATCGGATATAATCCGGATGTGCTGGAGGATAAGACAATCCATGAATTTCCATGCTATTCCTTTGTTCTGGGTGATCTTCATGCGCATGTGGTAAATGTAATGTTTGTGCTTTTTCTGGTTGGACTTCTGTATACATGGATGCGTAGTGTACGTATGAGAGAGGCTGTGATCGAGAGACCTGGAAGAAAGCAGTTCTGGAAGAGACAGCTGCTGATACCACATATTATCCTGGCAGCAGTAATGATAGGAATGTTCCGGTTTACAAATTTCTGGGATTTCATCATTTATTTTGTTGTAACCGGTGGAGTGGTGCTTTTTACAAACATTGTCCAGTTTGAGGGGAAAGTAAAGAAGATATTGTCGGTGACGGTGGTACAGGCTGTTGAGATCATCGTGATCTCTTATGTGGTTTCTCTGCCGTTTACGCTACAGTTTGACAGTATGTTTAAGGGTGTCGGAATTGCACAGAATCACTCTATGATTCATCAGCTTTTGATTCTTTGGGGACTGCCTGTATTTCTGACAGTATTGCTGATCGTCTGCATTATCTGGGAAAAACTTCGCGGTGGAGCAAACCGGAGTCTGTATCGACTGATGAAAGCAATTTCCGTACCAGATTTGTTTGTGATTATTATGGGGCTTTGTGCAATCGGACTGATTGTAATTCCGGAGTTTGTTTATGTAAGAGATATTTACGAAAGCAGAAATGCCAGAGCGAATACGATGTTTAAGCTGACTTATCAGGCGTATATGTTGTTTGGAATGACCATGGGATATGGGATTTTCCGGATGCTGGCGACAGCACGTAAGAAGGTAGTTAAGGTTCTGTCTGTTATCGGACTGGTGCTGCTTTGCTGGACATTTGGATATTTTGGAAACAGTGTTCATGCATGGTTTGGAAATGTATGGAATGTATCAGAGTATAAGGGCCTGAATGCGACCTCTTTCCTGGAGAATAGTTTTGTGGAGGACGTGGCTGGCATTCAGTGGCTGAAGAAGAATGTCAAGGGTTCACCGGTTGTGCTTGAGGCGAATGGGGACAGTTATAGTGAATATGAAAGAGTTTCTGCTATGACTGGTCTGCCGACAGTGCTGGGCTGGTATGTACACGAATGGCTCTGGAGAGATGATACTGCGGATCTGAATCAGAAGAGTGCGGATATTGAGAGTATTTATACTTCTGCGGATGAAGAATATGTGAGAGAACTCCTGGAGGAGTATGATGTTTCTTATATTTTTGTCGGTTCTACGGAGCGGGAGAAATATGGGGAGCAGCTGAATGAAGAAGTCTTGAATTCTGTTGGAACGGTGGTGTTCCGGGATGAGAATTATGGGACTTATATTTTGAAGGTTGAGAAATAATAGCAGAACAAAAATGGCGGCTTTAGGACCGCTGTTTTTGTTTGCAGACAAAGGGACGCGTAGAAAAATAATTCATTTTGTGTGCGGTTTCGGGAACTAAGATATTCTAAGCCGCCAAAAATCTGCTAAAGGCATGAGGAATCAGAGCCAAACTCGCCTGCGGCTCAGACAGTGTCTCTGATTTCTCATAACGCATATTTTTGGCGGCTAAGAATATCTAAGATCCCTGCAAATGCACACAAAATGAATTATTTTTCTACACTGGTTCTGGCTGTGAAAGTAGAGAAGGTGTGTTGCTGGATTGGATTGGATAGGAAATCGTAATAAATGTAGAGACAAAATCATAAAAATCGTGTACAATATGAAGTATGAGATAAAATAATAAAAATATATGAGATAAAAAGAAGGCAGGAAATTAATGAAAGCAGAAGTTGTATCCATGACTGCGGATAGGCTTGATATGGAAGCGATTCGTCGTGGTGGAGAAATTTTGAAACAGGGTGGTCTGGTGGCGTTTCCGACAGAGACGGTGTATGGTCTTGGTGGGGATGCTTTGAATCCACAGGCGTCTATGAAAATTTATGCTGCGAAGGGCAGACCGTCGGATAATCCTCTGATCGTGCATATTGCGGAGTTTGATAAGCTGGCTCCGATCGTGGCTGAGGTTCCGGAGAAGGCGAAGATTCTGGCTGAGAAATACTGGCCGGGACCGCTTACTATGATTCTTCCGAAGTCTGATCTGGTACCGCAGGAGACTACGGGAGGTTTGGACAGTGTAGCTGTTCGTTTTCCGAGTGACAGGATCGCGCAGGAACTGATTAAAGCTGCTGGTGGTTATGTGGCGGCGCCGAGTGCAAATACTTCGGGAAGACCGAGTCCGACTACTGCACAGCATGTGGAAGAGGATCTTGGAGAGACGATTGAGATGATCATTGATGGTGGTCAGGTCGGTATTGGACTGGAATCTACGATTGTGGATTTTACAGAGGATGTGCCGGTGGTTTTAAGACCTGGTTATATTTCTCTGGAGATGCTTCAGGAGACTCTTGGTGATGTGAGGATGGATAAGGGGCTGATCGCGGCAGATAGTAAAGTACGTCCGAAAGCGCCGGGAATGAAGTATCGTCATTATGCACCGAAGGCTGATCTGGCTATTGTGGAAGGAGCGCAGGAGGCTGTTATTGATAAAATTAATCAGCTTGCGGCACAGGCGAAGGAGCATGGAGAGCAGGTTGGTATTATTGCTACGGATGAAACGAAGGACAGATATCCGGAAGGTCTGGTAGTGAGTATCGGAAGCAGGAAAGAGGAAGAGAGTATTGCACATCATCTGTATGAAGTGCTCAGAGATTTTGACCAGAGCGCGGTGAAATCTATTTATTCAGAGGCATTTTATACACCGAGAATGGGACAGGCAATTATGAATCGTCTGTTGAAAGCTGCGGGACATAAAATTATCCGGGTGGATAGTGAGAAATAAAGGTAACTATTCAGTGGTCTGCTAACTGTGAGGAAACTGAACAGTTACAAATAAATTAAATTTCAGGAGGAAAAAAGAATGATAGCTTTAGGGTGCGACCATGGGGGATATGAATTAAAGCTGGAGATTAAGAAATATCTGGACGAGAAGGGAATCGAATATAAAGATTATGGATGTGACAGTCTGGCTTCTGTAGATTATCCGGTATATGCAAAGAAGGTTGCGCATGCAATTCTTGACGGGGAATGTGAGAAGGGAATCCTGATCTGCGGAACAGGTATTGGAATTTCTATTACAGCAAATAAGATCAAGGGAATCAGAGCTGCTGTCTGTACGGACTGTTTTACAGCAGAAGCAACCCGACTTCACAATGATGCCAATATTCTTGCTCTCGGCGGAAGAGTTGTAGGACCTGGTCTGGCAGTAAAAATCGTAGATACATTCTTAAACACACCATTCTCCAATGATGAGAGACATATCAGAAGAATTAATCAGATAGAGACGGAATAAATTTGAAAAAACAATATGGCCAGAGACTCGAAGATAAAGTGGGAATGTTCCCGGCTTTTCGGGCAGTCTCTGGCTGTCTTTGCAAGTAGGAGGGGGTAACGATGGATAAAAACTGCAAACGTACGGATTATTTATCATGGGATGAATATTTTATGGGAGTTGCCATGATGTCAGGAATGCGCTCAAAGGATCCGAATTCTCAGGTGGGAGCCTGTATCGTAAGTGAGGATAATAAGATTCTGTCTATGGGATATAACGGTTTTCCGAAAGGATGTTCAGATGATGAGTTTCCATGGGCGCGCGAGGGAGATGACCTGCATACAAAGTATTTTTATGTGACACACAGTGAATTGAACGCGATTCTTAATTACAGAGGCGGAAGCCTTGAAGGAGCGAAACTTTATGTTTCTCTTTTCCCTTGCAATGAATGTGCCAAGGCAATTATTCAGGCCGGGATTAAAACGATTGTTTATGACTGCGATAAATATGCGGACACTCCGGCAGTGATCGCGTCCAAGAGAATGCTGGATGCAGCGGGAGTTCGTTATTATAAATATAACCGGACAGGGAGAAAGATTACGATAGAAGTGTAATTTGGCTACGTTATTGAGAATGGAGTGAACAGTAACGTAATTTGACTCTTGACACGCTCTGTCATTTCGCATAAAATAAAACTAAATGCGAAATATTTACGGCGATGAAGAGAATAGTACATAAGGAGCAATCCCAGAGAGGAATCCATGTGGTGGAAGGATTCTGTGCGCAAGTTATGGAACCGGCCTCGGAGCCCCGTGCAATTGAAGTACGGCGTTTTTTCCTGCGTTATCGGAAGAAGAGCGAGCAGTGTGCAGGCATTTGGGCACAGTGCTAATTAGGGTGGTACCGCCGAAGCCTTTCGGTCCCTTGTGAGGGATGCTGGGCTTCTTTTTTTGTCCGCATTCCGCCGCGACTATATCCTGTAAAATGGAACAGCAGGAAAATGCGGGGATTTTTCGGAAGTTCCTGTAGCATAAAGTTCCTGACAGGATCAACACAATCACATAAAAAGGAGAAAAATCATGGCAAACAACAAGAAACTGGTAGAAGCCATCACGTCTATGGAAGACGATTTCGCCCAGTGGTATACCGACGTTGTAAAGAAAGCTGAACTGTGCGGATATACCAGCGTTAAAGGCTGCATGGCAATCAAACCTGCAGGATATGCAATCTGGGAGAACATCCAGCATGAACTGGACAGAAGATTCAAAGAGACAGGTGTACAGAACGTATACATGCCAATCTTTATCCCGGAATCTCTTCTTCAGAAAGAGAAAGATCACGTAGAAGGATTCGCACCGGAAGTTGCATGGGTAACTCATGGCGGTCTGGATCCGCTTCAGGAGCGTCTGTGCGTACGTCCGACATCTGAGACATTATTCTGTGATTTCTATGCAAAAGAAATCCAGTCTCACAGAGATCTGCCAAAAGTATACAATCAGTGGTGTTCAGTAGTAAGATGGGAAAAGACAACACGTCCGTTCCTTCGTTCACGTGAGTTCTTATGGCAGGAAGGCCATACAGCTCATGCTACAGCTGAAGAAGCAGAAGAACGTACAATTCAGATGTTGAACCTCTATGCAGACTTCTGTGAAGAAGTACTTGCTATCCCGGTTATCAAGGGACAGAAGACAGAGAAAGAGAAATTCTCCGGTGCAGAGGCTACTTACACAATCGAATCTCTGATGCATGATGGAAAAGCTCTTCAGTCCGGTACAAGCCATAACTTTGGTGACGGATTTGCCAGAGCATTCGGCATCCAGTATACAGATAAAGAGAACAAACTTCAGTATGTACATCAG
>NZ_JBWLUT010000148.1:0-38298 GCF_056504575.1 Blautia sp. CGZ-1-C1 | reverse complement strand
TGTCAGGTCATAGTCTGTTCTGTCAGCGATTCCCCAAAGCTCGCCCCATCCGAATGGGAACAGGAACTCTACGTCAGTAGTAGCTTTGCTGTAGAAGCTTAACTCTTCTGCATCATGGTCACGATAACGAACTTCTTCATCCTTCAATCCAAGAGAATGTAACCAGTTCAGGCAGAAGTTCTTCCAGTATGCAAACCACTCAAGGTCTGTATCCGGCTCGCAGAAGAATTCAAGTTCCATCTGCTCGAACTCACGTGTACGGAATGTGAAGTTACCCGGTGTGATCTCGTTACGGAAAGATTTACCGATCTGACCGATACCAAACGGAATCTTCTTACGGGATGTTCTCTGAACATTCTTAAAGTTTACGAAAATACCCTGAGCTGTCTCAGGTCTTAAATATACAGTATTCTTGGCATCCTCTGTAACACCCTGGAATGTTTTGAACATCAGGTTGAACTGACGGATATCTGTAAAGTTATGTTTGCCGCATGTAGGGCATGGTACATTGTGATCTTTAATGAAGTTCATCATTTCTTCCTGAGACCATCCATCTACAGAGCTCTCCAGTTCAATTCCGTTCTCCTGGCTGAAATCCTCAATGATCTTGTCTGCGCGGAAACGCTCATGACATTCCTTACAGTCCATCAGCGGATCAGAGAAGCTTCCCAGATGTCCGGATGCTACCCATGTCTGCGGATTCATCAGAATCGCACAGTCAACACCTACATTGTATGGGGATTCCTGAATAAATTTCTGCCACCATGCACGTTTTACATTATTCTTTAATTCCACACCAAGATTACCATAATCCCATGTGTTTGCAAGACCTCCGTAAATCTCAGAGCCCGGGTAAACAAATCCTCTTGCTTTTGCCAGAGCTATGATTTTGTCCATTGTTTTTTCCATCACAATTCTCCTCGTTCTTTTTTAGGATAATTTATCTCTTTTTGAGATAATTAATTACTGTCTGCTTTGATATCTTTCTGATTTTTCAACGCAATAAACAGCTACAGCTACTGCTATTATAACTGCATCCGTTTTCTTTTTCAAGGTATCTCAGCTCATTATTTCCAGAATTTCCAGACTTTTGAACCGTTTTTCGGTGTTTGAGGCAACATACGTATGAATATGTCGTTCCAGTTCATAGAGTACTTCCTCTGTCACAGTAAATGTATAAAGTTTGCCAAGAGATGTGGTCACTATGTATTGCATAGCATACAAGGCAGGTGCCGATATCCTCTTTGCATCATTTACCTGTCCCAGACAATGTTTGTCCAGAATCCCATGATTCTGCTGGGAAAAGAATATCTCCTCTCCCTCCACCGGCTGTCTTTCACAGCATACACAATGAAACAGCGATGGACACAATCCCTGCGCGGCCATCATGCGAAGTTCAAAGATACAACGCACCAGCCGGTCTTCAATATGTGGATTCAAGAGAGCCTTTACTGTCACATACAGAAGATTCATGGATTCTTTCTCGTCCGTACCCTCCTGGCCGAAATAATCCGCAAGCTCCAGAAAATAATATCCGTAATAGATTCCCGGCTGTTCTCCTGCCAGTTCTACAAAGTGATGAGTTATGGATACCTGATTCAGATTATAACTGGAACGACCTTCATAAAGGGTAAATGTTCCAAATACAAAAGGATTTGCAGCTGCCAGAAACTGACTGTTCGGACGGCGTGCTCCCTTTGCAAATGCAGATATCTTTCCTCTCTCTCTTGTGAGAAGAACGATCCTCTTATCATATTCTCCTACCGGCATGGCAGAGAGCACTACTCCCTGCACTGTTATCAAATCACTCATTCACTCTGTTCCTTAAATACTTTTTATTACTTTTAATACCTTTGGTACACCGGATAACTCTATGATACTCTATCAGATTTCTTTCTTATCGTAACCAAAGTTCTTAATCAAAAAATCACTGTCTCTCCAGTCTTTCTTTACTTTTACCCAAAGTTTCAGGTTTACTTTCGATTCCAGCATACGTTCAATCTCGTATCTCGCGTTGCTGCCGATTTTCTTTAACATAGCTCCCTGTTTGCCAATGATAATTCCCTTATGAGACTCTCTCTCACAGATAATGGTCGCATCAATATCCACGATTGGTTTCTTGCCCGGACGTGTTTTCATCTGATCGATAGCAACTGCAATTCCATGAGGAATCTCTGCATCCAGTGCATGGAGAGCTTTCTCGCGGATTACCTCAGCCACAATCTGGCGCTGTGGCTGATCTGTAACTGTATCCTCATCATAAAACATCGGTCCATATGGAAGATATTTCAGAATACATCCAATGATATCCTCTGTGTTCTGTCCTCGCAGTGCAGAGCATGGAATGATTTCCGCAAAATCACATACCTTACGGTAAGTATCGATTGCCGGAAGAATCTCCTCTTTTGAAACGGTATCGATCTTATTAATGATCAGAATCACCGGCACTCCGATATTCTGAAGCTGTTCTGCAATATGGCGTTCTCCCGCACCGATAAATGTACTCGGCTCTACCAGCCACATAATGGCATCCACTTCTTTTAAAGTTCTCTCTGCCACCTGCACCATATATTCGCCCAGCTTATTCTTCGCCTTGTGGATACCCGGTGTATCAAGGAATACGATCTGTCCCTCATCACAGGTATACACTGTCTGGATACGGTTTCTGGTTGTCTGTGGTTTCTTAGATGTGATAGCAATCTTCTGACCGATCAGATGATTCATCAGAGTAGATTTACCAACGTTTGGTCTTCCGATGATTGCTACAAATCCTGATTTAAAATTTTCGTTCATTCTATCCTTTTCCTTATATTATTTTTAACAGTTGACCAGTGATTTCACTTCCATCAGTATATCGGAAGCTTCTGATACCTTGCTCTCACTTCCCACAACACAGATCTGGTCTGCTGCAAGAACTGCTTCAATAATCTCAGCAAGTGCGCGGATATCCTCTACGGACGCATTCAGAATCTGATCACGTTCTTTCTGGATCATCTCTTCTGTCACGCCACAGAAATAAGCTGTTTTGGAAACAGCACCCTTCATCTGAGGTGTCTTCGGTACATCCTTGCCACTGATGGTGCCAATCACATATTTCGTCATATCTCTCTCATCTGCCTGGAAATTACGGATATAATCCGGGATTCCTTTATATACATCCAGAGTACGTTTCAGATGCGGATCACGATAGGAAACCAGATAACTCTCACCATTTCTCTTAAATCCGCTCATACAGCCATAAGCGCCGCCTTTTACACGCAGATTAATCCACAGATAATCATAGCTTAAGATAACTTTCAGAATTTCCAGCGCTCCTGTGTATTCCAGACCTTTCTTCTTAAAGTTACCGGTCTGAGCCACATACTGAACCTGTCCGGAGGTCTTAAATCCCTCATTCTTCTTTGTACAGATCAGTTTATCCTTTGATTTCTCTGCCGGTTCTGTACAAAGTCCTGCCTTTACAGATGCTGCCAGCTTCTTAACTGTTTCCAGAGATTCTTTCTCACCTGTATAACTGATCATAAAGTTCTCCGGGCGGAGAATTTCTTTCATAAGTTTGCGAAGTTCCTCTACAGTTTCATCTTTCCTCTGGTCAAAGTCTTTCTCCAGTTTCTCGATAAACTGATAATATCCGATACCCGCCATCTCATCCTGAAAAGCTGCCATCGGTGAAGAATAAGCAGTTGCTCTCAGTACAGCAGTAGAATGTCCGGCACCTGTCAGGCTTACCTGCGCGCGAGATTTCACAGAAGCAATAATCTCATAGAGACGCTTGGTATCCTCCAGTCTGGAAGTATTAAGAATCTCCTGGATCATTTTGAAAAGAAAATCCATCTTTGTATAAAGTGCCTTACCTCTTACAGAGAACATTGCCTGAAACTCTTCTGTTGAATCTGCTCTGTCAAATACCTCCACTCCACAGTTAATACCACCTGTGTTGGCATTGATCTCATTAAACAGTTCTCCGTATGTGTAATCTTTCGTGTCAACATAGCCCAGTACTGATTTCAGCAATCCCAGATATGGAATCTGTTCCGGTGCAATGCTGTCTGTTTTAAACATCAGATCTACATAACCGATACCATTTGTGCATACATCATGATAAAGGAACAGACTGTCGTCTACAGATAATTCTTCATTTACAAACTTTGCAGCCTCTTTCTTAATGTCACTTCTCTTTAACATTGGAATGCATTCCAGCGCTTCCTGATCCTCTTCAGCTTCCTGATATGCTTCCAGTGCTTTGGTTTTCTCAACCATAGCATTCAGCTCCTGTTCAGAAAGGCTGCTTCTGTATGCTTCCAGTTTTTCTTCCAGCTCTTTCTCACGTTTGGCTGCCAGACCTTTCTTCGGAACAAGGGTAAGAACACAGCCATGAGGGTTCTCAAGAAGATATTTGCGTATCAGTTCCTCAAAATATCCTTCGTTAACTGCCGCTTTCAGTTTCTCAAATACCTCCAGCTGCTGCACCTGTGCGAAAGGATTTCCCTGTTCATACAGCCAGTCTCCCAGAATATCCAGACTGTACATCAGTCCCTTTGGATAAGATGAGAAGTCTGCCTCACGATAACGGAATTCAAAGTAATTGATTCCTGCCTCTATCGCCTTCTTATCGATTCCATTCTTGACAATGTCTCCAAGTACCTGTCGGATCACAGATAAAAATTCTTCTTTCTTATCCGGATTAGAGCCCTTCGCAATTACTGTAAAGTATGGCTGAAGAATACCATCGTCATAAGAGCCATAGACATCCTTACCTGCCTTTGCATCGAGAAGTGCCTGTTTCAGCGGTGCTCCCGGTGCGCTTAAAAGTGCATAATCGAGTACTTCAAACGCCATAGCCATCTGACTGTCTGAAGCATTTCCGGCAACCATGTTATAAGAAAGATACGTATTATCCTCTTCTCCCTCATTCTCTGCAACCGGATACTCCAGTACCACATCCTGGCATTTTTCAAACGCTTTCTGCTCCTGAATCACAGAGTCTACATCCAGATAATCAAAATTGGACAGATAATGCTCATCCAGGAATTTAAGTTTCTCTTCCATATCCATATTTCCATACAGATAAATATAGCTGTTGGATGGATGATAATAAGTTCTGTGGAAATTCAGGAAATTTTCATAGGTAAGGTCCGGAATATTCTTCGGATCACCACCTGATTCGCATCCATAGGTAGTGTCAGGAAAAAGGTGATTCATAATCTCACGTTCCAGGACTTCATCCGGTGAGGAAAAAGCACCTTTCATCTCATTGTATACGACACCGTTATATTTCAATGGTCCTTCCGGCTGTTCCAGATGATAGTTCCAGCCTTCCTGGCGGAAAATCTCTTCGCGTTTATAGATATTCGGATAAAATACCGCATCCAGATAAACATGCATCAGATTCTGAAAATCCTGGTCATTACAGCTTGCCACAGGATAGCATGTTTTGTCCGGATAAGTCATCGCATTCAGGAATGTGTTCAGAGATCCTTTTACAAGTTCTACAAAAGGATCTTTTAACGGAAAGTCATTAGATTCGCAAAGTACACTGTGCTCCAGGATATGCGCAACACCAGTGCTGTCCTTAGGCGGTGTACGGAATGCGATATTAAATACTTTATTCTCATCATCATTCTCGATCAGCATGACTCTGGCGCCAGTTTTCTTATGGCGAAGAAGCCATCCCTTAGAATGAATATCTGTCAGTTCCTCTTCTGTCACAACTTCATAAGCTGTCAAATTCTCTTTGTTCATGTATGCCTCCAGTAATTTTTTATTGGCGTATCCTTATCTCTTATAATCCGCCTTCTCCCGGAAAATGATCCTCGTAAGCTTCTCTTGCTGCCCTTGTGATGATTTCCAGTTCCTGCTGCATATTAATTTCCTCTGGAAATGCAACTGCAGTCGTATATATATCATTCTGAAGCTTATTCTTTGCACTCTTCTCGCTGATAGGAATAATTCCACACAAAGTTGTATTATATGTCTTGTCCTTCTCACAAAGTTCCATATAAGTCTTTACCATATGGCAGCACTCTCTGTAAAGCAGTTCTCTGTGAAGTTCACTCTTCTCCTGCAATTCTTTGAATTTCATTCTGGCAAGATTCTTCTCAACTTCCTTGCGTGCTCTCTTACCGCCAAACATTCTTCCAGCAGCATCTTTACTGTATTCCATAGCCATCCACAATGCCAGGTATCCATCTGCGCGTGTATCCGGGCCCAGTTCTGAAGGACCGCCATAGCGAATCTCCCAGATTTCTTTTCGAACAGCATTTGTCTCTTCGTCTTCCCCTGCTGCGATAGACTGATCAAGAAACATCTTTCTCTTCATCGGGTCATGCTCTTTGTAATAAAGAGCAATTGTTGGTGTATCTGTCATATATATTTATCCTTTCCAGTTACTGTCTTAAAACTTTTTTCTAACGTATATCACGGTTCTTCATAAGTAAGTTCTGTCTCTGCAAGAGAAAGTGCCTCCTCAATAACCTGATCCATATCCATGTAACGATACATGCCAAGTCTTCCGCCAAAGATCACATTCTTCTCTTCTAATGCGCGGCGCTCATATTTGTCAAACAGCTCACTGTTCTTCGGATCATTTACCGGATAATATGGCTCTTTGCCTTTCTCCCATTCCGCAGGATATTCTCTGGTGATAACAGTCTTTGGCTGTGTACCGAACTCAAAATGCTTATGCTCAATGATTCTTGTATACGGAACCTCATAGTCCGTATAATTTACAACTGCATTTCCCTGATAATTGCCCATATCCAGCACTTCTGTCTCAAATCTTAATGATCTGTATTCCAGCTCTCCATAGCAGTAATCATAGAATTCATCAATCATACCTGTAAAGAGTACCTTATCCGCCTGTGCCGTCAGTTCTTCTCTGTTTGCAAAGAAATCCGTATTCAGGCATACCTGTACGCCCTCAAGAAGTTTCTTCACAATGCGGGTATAACCACCTTTCGGAATTCCCTGATAAGGATCCTTAAAGTAGTTATTATCATAAGTATAACGCAAAGGAAGTCTTTTTATGATAAATGACGGCAGATCTTTACACTCTCTGCCCCACTGTTTCCTTGTATATCCTTCTACAAGCTTCTCATATACATCCTGTCCGACCAGGGCAAGTGCCTGTTCCTCCAGGTTCTTCGGATGAGTGATGTGCATTCTTGCGATCTGTCCCTGAATCTTCGCCTTTGCCTCTGCCGGAGTGCGTACTCCCCAGAGCTGATGGAACGTATTCATATTAAACGGCAGGTTATATAATTCATCTTTATAGATTGCAATCGGCGAATTTACGAAATGATTAAATTCTGCAAACTGATTGATATAATCCCATACCTGTTTTCTGGAAGTGTGGAAAATATGTGCACCATATCTGTGTACCTGGATTCCCTCTACTTCTTCTGTGTAAATATTACCGCCAATGTGATTTCTCTTATCGATCACAAGACAGGTTTTTCCCCGTCTGGAAGCCTCATGTGCAAATACCGCACCAAAAAGACCTGCTCCTACTATCAGATAATCATATTTCTTCATGTACGACACCTTCTTCTTCGTAATATAAAAAAGCAGTAACGCTTTTTTTGCGCTACTGCTATTATAACAAATTCATCCGAAAATGGATAGTCTTTCTATTTAATTCTTATTTTGTTACAAAAAACAAATCGGACCGTAGCCTTATTTCCTTCCGGCTACCTCATCGAATACGTCAGTAATCTCTTTAGACGGTGCTTTCGTAGCAAGGCTGAAGATGATGATCATTACAAGGCTGACTGCAAATCCTACTGCCAGAGAGTAAAGACCCGTATAAGTTCCAAGTGTCTGTCCTGCCGCAAGCGGTATGTAATCCCAGATGATAACTGTCAGACCACCGGAAACGATACCTGCAACTGCACCTGACAGATTTGTTCTTCTCCAGAACAGAGACATAACCACAGTCGGTCCGAAAGCAGCTCCCAGACCAGCCCATGCATTAGATACCAGTCCCATAATACTGCTGTTCGGATTCCACGCAATGATAAATGCCACTACAGAAACAGCGATAACTGTGATTCTCGCAACTGTAAGAACCTCCTTTGAATCTGCATCTTTCTTAACAAACTGATGATATAAATCCTCAGATGCCGCAGATGCTGTTACAAGAAGCTGTGAATCCGCGGTAGACATGATTGCTGCCAGGATTCCACAGAGGAAAATTCCTCCGATAAACGGCAATGCCAGATCTGTAGAAAACAGCTTGTTGATCATCTCGATAAATACACTCTCTGCTGAGGAAGCGCCTTCTTCTCCCAGTACAGCCGGAAGCAGATATGCACGTCCGATCACACCAATAAAGCAGGCAGCTGTCAGCGAAAGAATATCCCATACGATCGCAATCACACTGGATTTCTTTAATTCTTTCTCGTTCTTTACAGCCATAAATCGAGTAAGAATATGCGGCATACCACAATATCCAAGTCCCCATGCCAGCTGGGAAAAGATTTCAATAAATGTATATGGGCGCTCTCCGTTCTCAAATGGATTGAGAAACGCTACTGCTCCTCCCGGTGCCCCACTTTGAGTCAGAAGATCACTTAAATTTCCACTTAATGTGAAATAAGCAACCAGCGGAACGATCAGCAGACCGATCAGCATCAGTGTTCCCTGTACAAAGTCAGTTACACATACTGCCATAAATCCACCCATAAAGGTATAGCAGAGAATAACTGCTGCTCCGATTGCCAGTGCAATATGGTAATCAATTCCAAATACGGTGTTAAAAAGCTTACCACCTGCTGCAAGCGCAGAGGCTGTATACACCAGGAAAAAGATTACGATCACAATAGATGAAAGTAATAACAGGATTCTCTTCTTATCCTGGAATCTGTTCTCCAGATATGCAGGAATCGTAAGGGAATTGTTTGCTGCGATCGTATATTTACGAAGTCTGTGTGAAATACAGACCCAGTTTAATACTGTACCGATAAATAAACCTACTGCAATCCAGATCTGGCCTGTTCCAAGAGAATAAATTGCTCCCGGAAGTCCCATCAGAAGCCATCCGCTCATATCCGATGCCTGCGCTGAAAGAGCAGCTACCCAGGCGTTCAGACCACGTCCGCCCAGAAAATAGTCTTCTGAGTTGTTTGTCTTTTTCATATAAACTACACCGATAACTATCATGAACAGAAGATAGACCACAAATGCAGATAATATGATCATTGTTGTACTACTCAAATTCTTTCCTCCTTCTTATCATTTAAATACTTTCCTGCCTGCTTCTGTAAAAGCCCGCAGGATGTTTAACCTTTACATAACGTAAAAATAACCGCGTACCTCTCTTGTACCCGGTTACTTTACCACATTATCTGTGTATCATACAAGTGTATTTCTCATTTTTGGCTATTTTTTTGCCTGTTTTTAGGTTTTACACCTTATTTTGGCATTTTTTATGCCAAAACACCTCGCGGAATAGTGGCATGTGAAAATTAATAAAAAAGATACTTTTTAGAACCTGTTCTTTTTGACACATGTTTTGCATGAGCTCTTTTTTTATCCTTTTTCAAATAAACATTCTTAATATAGGAAATTAACACTTTCTCTCCATGATCATTAAGAATCCTTAACAGTCCCTCCAGATCTCTCTTCGTCTTTGGATGAATAAACCAAAGCTTCTCTTTACTCTTCATAAAATATTCCAAAGGCTGATGCTGGTCATATTTATCACCCAGATAATTTCTGGACGCGCTGATTCTGTCCATTACCATCTCTGCGATATATTTACGCGGCATAGGAACGCCATTGATAATGTGCTCATCTCCTGGCGCATAATCCACCCAGTATTCAAAATGATGTTTATTTCTGCCCTTATGATGCAGCCAGGACTTAGACAGTCCTGTTTCCTCTCGCTCGGCATTATTCGGGCTTCGGTCTCCCTGATAATATTTACATCCAACCAGAAATTCTACCGGTTCATATTTCGACAAGTCATGGAGCAGTCCCTGTTTATACAGACCTGCCCGGAAACAATAATGCATGACCAGCAGTTTATGTCTGGTTATTGTTTTAAAGTGCAGCCACGGGTGCATCTTTCTTCTCCTCCTCTACTGCCAGCAATACCACGATCGTACGCGGTGCGATCTCCAGCTTCTTACTGTATTTTTCTTCGCTTTCTTTAAGGAAGTAATTTTCTTTTTCGGCACTGGTATCAATCACCTTTTTCCAGCGTTTATGTCTCAGATTAGGAAGGGCAAATTCCCTGGTTTCCCAATGAAAATTATATGCGACATAAACAGAAGCATCATCACTTCCATCCGCTTTTTTTGCATAAGCACCATAGTACATGATTCCAAGTAATCTTGAAGTATTCTCTGAATTCATATACCAGGCACGCTCTCCATGAAGTGAAACATCCGGCAGTCCCTTTGTCTTGTAATCTACGCCCCGCAATTCATCCGGCACGTGAAGGATCGGATGCTCTTTACGAAACGCAATCGCACTTTTTACAAATTCAAGCAGTTCCCGATTCTTCTTCATACCCTTCCAGTCAATCCATCCTACCTGGTTGTCCTGGCAATACGCATTATTATTTCCGTTCTGGGAATTTCCTATCTCATCTCCACCATAAATCAGAGGCACTCCCTGGCTGAGCAGCATCATAAGAAACGCATTTCTTATCTGACGTTCTCGCATCTGACGGACCTGCAACTTTCTGCTTGGTCCTTCCACACCACAGTTCCATGAATAATTGTAGCTGCTGCCATCCTGATTATTCTCCTGATTGGCTTCATTATGTCTGTAATTATAGGTTACCATATCATTCAGGGTAAAGCCATCCTGGCAGGCCATGTAGTTGATAACAGCGTAATCTCTCGGATTTCTTCTGAACCTATATGCCGCAGCACCGACCATATCTTCATCACTTTTTAAAAATCTGCGCATATCCTGCTGAAATCCCGGCTCATATTGTGCAATACATTTATTATCGGATTTTTTCTTTTTGATAATCTGATCTGCATTAAAATCGTGAAACATCAGTCGTGTATTACTCAGAATCGCATCATGCATAAGAATTTCTGTCGGAACTCCCTCTCCCAGTAAATGAAAGCCGTCCACATGATAATAAAGTTTCCAGAATTGTAATGCCCGCAATACTACGAGCATGTTGCATTCTTTCGGAAAATACATTTCCATAATACAGGCAATTCCAGCCTGATGTAACTTTTTAATCAGTGTCTTAAACTCTTTCTCCGGGTCATCTGTGGCACAGTAAGATCTCTTTGGCGCAAAATAATAGCCTGGTATGTAACCCCAGAAATTCACGCGGCCCTCTGTACGTTTTTCAGATACCATTTCCTCTTTCTCTGCGTCTCTGCATGTGCCGCTTTCCATGAATTCATATGCAGGCATCAGCTCGATCGTATTAATACCCAGTTCTTTCCAGTATGGAATCATTTCTTCCAGGGCCTGAAAAGTTCCTTTCGTACCTGTTACAGTTCGGTTTGTCTTTGTATATCCTCTTACATGTAGTTTATAAAGAATCATTTCATGGTATGGAATTGATGGTTCTTTATCGCCTTCCCAGTCAAATGCCTCATTTCGGAGAAATCCACATCTTACCTTATGAATATCCGCATCCACTGCCGCACCAAATTTCTCTCTTCCCAGAATCCGGTACGCACAGGGATCGATGTAAACTTTTCCATCTACCATAAAATTATATTCATATGCCTCTGGCTGAAAATCCGGGATGGATAACGCATACATATTCCCGATTCTTTCTTCTTGCGTAAAAGAAATCTCCACAAAAGGTTTTCTTGATCTCTTTTTGTAAAGAACCAGAGATGCCTGGCTGCCCTCCGGTACCTCCACTGCAAAATTACAGCCACCTGAGAGCTTATTTGCACCAGGTACAAGAGCCAGCCCCTTTTCTGTTCTTATCTTTCTGCGTTCAACCATCTCTTCGTCTCCTCCATCTTCTTTCTTACTGCTTATGTCTGTCCATATGATATGCCATCCCTGTCAATCGTCACTGTTCTCTCTACGTCTTGCAACATACTTTGTGATGTGCATCAATCTAATTCTATCTCAAGTTCTACCGGACAATGGTCTGAACCCATGATATCAGAATGAATTTCAGCGCCTTTTAGCTTATCTTTCAGCTGTGGAGAAGTGATAAAATAGTCAATTCTCCATCCCGCATTCTTCTCTCTCGCCTTAAAGCGGTAAGACCACCAGGAATATCTTCCTTCCACATCCGGATAAAAATAACGGAACGTATCTATAAATCCGCTCTCAAGTACCTTATCAAAACATGCTCTTTCTTCATCTGTAAAGCCAGCGTTTTTACGATTTGTCTTTGGATTCTTTAAGTCAATTTCTTTATGGGCAACATTGAAATCGCCACAGCAAATCACCGGTTTCTTCTCCTGTAATTTTAAAAGATATGCCAGGAAATCCTCTTCCCAGTGCATACGGTATTCCAGTCTGCGTAATTCACTCTGGGAATTTGGTGTATATACAGTCACAAGATAAAAGTTCTCAAATTCCAGAGTGATCACTCGTCCTTCTTTATCATGCTCTTCGATTCCCAGACCGTAAGCTACAGATATCGGTTCTTTCTTTGTAAAAACAGCAGTTCCGGAGTAGCCGCGTCTGTTCGCATAATTCCAGTACTGATGATATCCCGGAAGTTCCAGTTCTACCTGTCCCTGCTGACACTTCGTTTCCTGCAGGCAAAAAATATCTGCGTCAAGCGCAGCAAAACTCTCTTCAAATCCCTTGCCAATGCAGGCACGGATTCCATTTACATTCCATGAAATTAATTTCATATAAGCTGATCCCCTTATAATCTGAATATTTACTATAAACACTGTCTTTATCCATTATAACACGTTTTGCACCTGTAACAAACATCTTTTTATATTGTAGTGTAGTTACTAAGAACAGCAGCTTGCATTCTTACTGTGTTTCTGCTACAATAAAACGAAATTGAGGCGGCAGATATTTCCCCTCTCACTGATAAAAAAGAAAGAATGAGGAATATAAAATGAGTGACGAATTTACATTTGGCGGATGTAACCCAAGTGACTGCGCTTCCTGCGGCGGCGGATGTGATTCCAGCAGTGGATGTGGCACATCTGAAGAGCACAAAACTATCACACTTACCATGGAAGATGATACCGAGGTAGAATGCGCGATCCTTACTATTTTCCCGGTAGATGCAAAAGAATACATTGCACTTCTCCCACTGGACGAGAATGGACAGAACCAGAATGGTGAAGTTTACCTTTATACATTTGCCCGCACAGAAAGCGGCGATCCTATGCTTTCCAACATCGAAAGTGACGAAGAATACGCAAAAGCTGCTGTTGCTTTTGATACAGTTCTTCAGAACGCAAAGGATTCTCTCGAAAAGATCGACTAATTTAAAATAAGAATCTCTTACATTTTGTAAATGTCGGAGATTCTTATTTTTTATATATTTCATTTCCCATCAGAAAATTTCTATCTCTTCTGCTTTTCAATATTCATATATTTCTATTTGCCGATTATTGACTTTTGCAATCGTAATACCTATTAAGGCAAACTCTTATTTTAAGCGAATCAAGTAAGTGTCTGCCCAAAGTCCTGACTTATATATCGTACACACTGCGCACTTTCAGGTTTTCTGGTTTTCCATCAAGGATTTTTACTCTGCGTTCGCCTGCATTCATATCGAAGTAATTATCCTCCAGAATCAGATCGTCGTTCTCATTCTGAATTTCTACGCTCTTAGCATAGGCTTCTGCACTGACAATAATCTCATCCCCTTCCACTCTCACTGAAAGCTTCGGATCCTGGTAATGGAAATATTTCGGATAGGAGAAAATCACTGTTCCCTGAGAAATAATCTTCTCATTCTCCCATGCTTCATAGCTTACATATTCATTGAAGCAGTCAATTCCCGGAAGTTCTACTTTATCCATCCACACACTGGAAAGCGCAGGAACTTCTACCCACCGTTCTTCCTGTCGCAGGATTTTGGCACTGGCATCACGCACTGCAAATTTTACAAGCACTTTACGCGCAGACAGAGTCTCATTTGTCACATTCAGGCGGATAGATTTCTCAAATTCGAAATGCTGACGGTTCATATCCGCTTCCACTGTCATCCAGCTCTGCTCCTCGCAGGAAAGCATTACCGGTGCAAAGAACCTCTTAGCATAATAATGAAGAGCTTTCCATCTTCCATAATAATCAATGGATGACCAGGAAATAACCGGCCAACAGTCATTTAACTGCCAGTAGATTGCTCCCATACAGCGACCTCGGTTTCTACGGTAATGTTCTACTCCATAGCGGATTCCATCTGCCTGAAGAAGCTGGGATGCATAAACAAAATCGCTGAAGTTCTCAGGATAACGGTATGCTGCCTGCATGTATTTGGCAATTTTTCCATTTCCTCCGTAATTTCTCTGATGTTTCTCCATCACATAAGAAAATGGATTCAACTCTCTCGGATCATCTGTTACTGTTTCAAGCGTTTTTACAGACGGGAATGACTGAAAACCAAACTCAGATGCATATCTGAAGAAATATTTGCGATATTCCGCAAATGGCTTGTTTCCATGCCATACCTCCCAGTAATGCACATCTCCACGATTCGGATCATTCGGCTCATCAAAAGATCCGCCTGACGACGGACTTGCCGGCCAGTAAAATGTATCAGGATCATATTCTCTGAGTACTTCCGGAATAATACGCTCATACATCAGCAGATAGCTCTCACCTCTGTAGGTTTCGTTACCCAATTACCCTGTTTTACAAACATTTCCATCTCATTATTGCCACACCACAGTGCAAGTGACGCATGATGACGGATTCTTTTGATATTATCAATAAATTCCTGACGGATATTCGCCTCAAATTCCGGTGTCAGTTCATAGACCGAGCAGGCAAACATAAAGTCCTGCCATACCATCAGACCAAGTTCATCACAAAGATCAAAGAACCAGTCCTCCGGATAATAACCGCCGCCCCAGACACGAATCGTGTTAAAGTTTGCTCTCTTACACTGAAGAAGCAATTCTCTGGTACGTTCCTTTGAGGTTCTCTGCAGCAGATTATCCTCTGGAATATAGTCTGCACCCATTGCAAAAACCTGATAGCCATTCACTTCGTGAGCAAAGCTTTCTCCCCACTCATCTTTCTCAATGTGCATGGTCAGTGTCCGAAGTCCGATTTTCTTACACCAGGTATCGACGGTTTTATCTCCTGCTTTCAGGTCTACCTGAACCTGATATAATGGCTGCTCTCCCAGACCGTTTGGCCACCAGAACTGTGGATTCTCGATTACGATTTCATCCGGAGATCCGTCACTTACAATTTTCGTTCCATCTGGCGCAGTTACTGTAACTTCATATTCCAGTAAATCCTCATCTGCTTCACTTTCCACGCCCTGATCAGGCATCTCTGCGCTGTTTTTTTCATCTGTATCAATTTCCGCTTCGTCTACTGTCTCCACATCCACTTCCGGAATCAGCAGTACTTTTCCATCCTCATGTACCTGACGGATATATACGCTGTCCAGTCTGGCTGACTCGATTCCCAGAAGAGTTACAGGACGGAAAATACCGCCATCCGGCAGACAGGCACCCCAGTCCCATCCAGACATATAATGTGCTTTACGAAGATGCATAAATCCCTCTACTGTGTCCTGCGTTTCCCAATACTTTTATACTTTTTAAAAGCTTCTGCCATGAATTTCAACGGTGATCTGATGATAACCCGAAGTGTATTCTCGCCTTCCTGTAACAGTTCTCCAACCGGAAATTCCCAGACTCTGTGCATATTGTCTGCTTTTCCCAGATAACATTCATTCAGATAAATATCCGCGATCGTATCAATTCCGTCAAATCTCAGAATTACTTCCTGACAATTCTCAAACTGTTTCTCATCATATGTAAATACAGTCCGATATTCGTAATCCTCCTCCATCAACGCTTTCGCCTGATATTCGTTGTCTCCAAAGAATGGATCAGGCATCTTTTCCGCTTTAAGAAGCGCTGAATAGATATCCCCCGGCACCTGTGCAGGAATCCAGTCCTGTTTCTTAATATCACATAGCTGCCAATTCTCATGAAGCTGTAATTCTATCATTTGCTTTGTCCCCCATGTTAAATTTTTTGAAATGCTATCGTTTATAAATACCTATAGCTATCATAGCACATCCCCTCTTCTCCAATCAATCATATAATCTTGACATTCCCCGAATTTCTATGCAAAATAAAAGAAAGTCAAAACTATGATTGGAGCATATCAAAATGAAAAAAAAATTATATACCATTCCGCTTAACGACGCTGTTAATGCCAATGACGAGTGTCCTTTTTGTTTCATCGAGCGTGAACTGGAACAGAATTCACTGGATTTCGTACTTGGAAACAGTTCTTCTTATATGGAGAGTGATATTCGTGATCAGACGGATAAGGCAGGATTCTGTAAAGTACATATGAAGAAAATGTTTGATTACGGAAATACGCTTGGCAATACACTGATTCTTCAGACACATTACCATAAGCTTCGCGAAGAAATGAAAAAGCAATTCGATTCTTTCACACCCGGAAAGTCATCGATTTTAGGACGTTTTCGCCGTTCAGATGCAGTCACAGACAAAAATACGCTTGCTGCCTGGGCTGCTTCTAAAGATTGCAGTTGTTTTATCTGCCAGAATATTTCGGATACTTTTGCACGATATGTGGAAACTTTCTTCTGGCTATATCGCCAGGACAATGAGTTCAAAAACAAGATTTTGTCTGGAAAAGGTTTCTGTCTGCACCACTTCGGAGTGCTCTGTGATAATGCAGACAAATATCTGAATGATAAAGAAAAAGCAGAATTTTACCCTGCTATGTTTAAGCTGATGGATGAGAATTTCCAGCGCATGGAAGAAGACCTCGTATGGCTGTCAGATAAATTTGACTACAGAAACAAAGATGCCGACTGGAAAAATTCAAAGGATGCCCTGCAGCGTGGCATGCAGAAACTGCGAAGTGGATATCCTGCAGATCCGGTATACAAAACAAAATAGACTGTTGACTTATTTAATATTTTTCTATCAATACCATTTGGATAAAAATTATTCTCTCTTAACTGATATAGTTCACTTCTTCCTATATCCATTGTTTAGAGAGAATATTTTTTATTTACTATGAAATTAGTACCTTAAACAAGCGTAAATTCACAATCCATTTTCGTTACATAGTTCTATACCAAATAACTGCTTTACAATTAAAGCAGACGGCTTACTTGATTCGGCTAAATGAATATTTTAAATTTTTTATCCTATAACTCTATATTATGATTCCCTCAATCTCCACATCCGCATCTACATCCTGCGTATAGTCAATATCCTCATAGCGGAATCCGAACATATGATAGAAATCTTCCCAATATCCGTCAATATCACAATATTCATTTACTGTATCCGTAGTAACTGCTTCCCAGCATTTTTTTACCTCTTCCTGAATCTCCGGTGTCAGTTCATAGTCATCCATACGGATAAATCCATTTTCATCTGTCAGAAATCCTTTCGAAGTATAAAGTTTCTGTGTAAAAAGTCTCGCAATCTGCTGGATACAGTTCTCATGGTTTCCTGCCTTCTTCATCACCTTATAAAGAATTGCGAAATACAGCGGCACTACAGGAATAGCCGCACTTGCCTGTGTTACCAGTCCTTTATTTACCGAAATCACTGCGCGTACATCCGGATGCGCCTGATTGATCTCCGTCATTGTTTTCTGCAAATGCTGCTTTGCTGTTCCGATTGTTCCATGATAATAGATTGGATAGGTAAGCTCCGGTCCGATATAGGAATATGCGACTGTCACTGCATTTTCCGTCAATACATCTGCCGCTTTCAGCGCATCAATCCAATCTGCCCAGTCTTCGCCGCCCATAACTTTCACTGTGCTAATCACTTCTTCATCTGTGGCAGGTTCTACTGTCTTCTCTGTAATCTCGTTATTTCTTAAATCAAGACTCTTCTCTGTAAACGCTTCTCCTGTAGTTTTCAGACAAGATGACCATGTCTTTCCATCCGCATCCGTACGTCTCGGAGCAGCTAGGCTGTACACTACCAGATCTACTTTTCCCAGATCTTTTTTTATCAATTCAATAGCCTTATCTTTTATTTCTTTGGAAAAAGCATCTCCATTAATCGTTTTCGCATAAGCCCCCTTTTCTGCCGCCAGACGGTGAAATTCTGCTGTATTGTACCATCCCGGTGTTGCCGTTCTTCTGCCATTCGCCTGACGTTCAAACATAATTCCCAGGGTATCAGCTCCGCAGTTTTCCAGTGTACAGATACGGGATGCAAGTCCATATCCTGTAGAGCATCCGATAATCAGTGCCTTCTTTGTTCCATTTACAGTTCCCTGCTTACAGGCATAATCTGCCTGATTGCGCACACTCTCTGCGCAGCCCTGCGGATGTGCGGTTGTGCAGATATATTCTCTTACTTTTGGTTCAATAATCATGACTTTTTTCTCCTCAATCTATTTTATACGTATTGCAAATATTTTGATTTTCAAAATATTATACCAGAGAAAAAGCAGAACGTAAAAGAGAAAATCTTTTTTTACACTCTGCCTCTGGTTTTACTCTAAAATTCTTATTTCGCAGTCGTACTTCCAAATCCACCATTACGGATTTCTGATGCCTCATCATCAACTGTGATTCCGTACTCTACAAAGATTCCCTGCATAAATCCTGTATCTGCCGGAATGATAAGAGTCTTATCTTCATTGGAGTCATTTGTGATCTTTGCAAAAATATGTCCTTCATTATCGGAATAGAAATAATCACTGTCAATGATTCCAACTGTATTATTAAGCTGCAGGCGGTATTTAAATCCCAGACCGCTTCTCGGATAGCATTTCAGTACCCATTCCGGCTGCATTTCTACGCGAATTCCGGTAGGGATTTTCACTGTTTCACTTGGTTTGAGTGTGAATTCTGCCGGTGCAAAGAAATCATAACCCGCACTCCCTGCTGTTGCTCTCTTTGGCAGGCGGATTGCTTCGTATATTTTCTCTGCTTCTTCCTGAGACTGTGCAAATGTATCAATCCAGTCTGCTGTGAAGCGTTCTTTGCTTACTTTGTGAAATTTCGCAATTCGTTTCATCTGTGTTTTCCTCCTATTTAGCAAAACAGGCAGTTCAGGTACACCTGAAGCATACTTGAACTGCCTGTATCTATTTCTTTATTAATGCAATACGATTTTTCCTTCATGAAGAGTTCTGGGAACATCGATCACTCTCTGATTGCTGGAACCTTTCCATTTCAGGGAAAGTTCTTTCTTGTCCACCTCAAATTCACCGTCTACACAGACATCCAGATAACGCACGATCTCTTCGCGACAGATTTCTTCCCATCTGAAACCTGTATAAAGCCAGATCGTTTTGCCCGGATATCTCTTTCTGATTTCCTTCGCAAAGGATGTTACCTCAGTGATATTTGCCGGGTGCAGTGGATCTCCACCTGAAAATGTGATTCCGCTTACGTAATCCTTATCCAGTTCCGCAAAAATCTCTGCGCGCTCTGCCTCGCCGAAAGGCAGTCCGCCGTTTGGATCCCAGGTGACAGGATTCTGGCACTGTGGACAGCAGTGATTACATCCTGCCACCCAGAGAACTACACGAAGCCCGTCGCCGTTAAGCATATCGTCCTTGGTAATATTATGGTATCTCATATTTTTTACGCTTCTTCCGGTACATCTTTCATGCTGAAGCTGATTCTTCCCATCTTGTCTTTGCCAAGGCATACAACCTTAACTTTATCGCCAAGTGTGAGAACATCTTCAACACGGTTGATTCTTTCTTTGCAGATTTTGGAAATGTGAACCATTCCTTCTTTGCCCGGTGCAAATTCAACAAATGCGCCAAACTCTTTGATGCTGACAACTTTACCTGTAAAGATCTGTCCTGCTTCGAAATCAGTAGAAATGATCTTAATCATGTTAGCTGCCTCATCCATGCTCTTCTGATCTACGCCACAGATAGATACAGCACCTTCGTCTGTGATATCAATCTTAACACCTGTACGCTCGATGATTGTGTTGATAGTCTTTCCTCTCTGACCTACAACATCACCGATTTTCTGAGGATCGATCTGAATCTGGATGATCTTCGGTGCATATTCACCTACAGTAGTACGCGGAGCTGCGATGCACTTCTCCATAACTTCTGTCAGGATATACTCTCTTGCTTCTTTTGTACGTCTGATTGCTTCTTCAACGATCGGTCTTGTCAGTCCATGGATCTTGATATCCATCTGGATTGCTGTGATACCATCATGTGTTCCGGCTACCTTGAAGTCCATATCTCCGAAGAAGTCCTCAAGTCCCTGGATATCTGTCAGAACAATGTAATCATCATCTGTATCACCAGTTACCAGACCACAGGAAATACCTGCTACCGGTTTCTTGATCGGTACACCAGCTGCCATCAGAGACATTGTAGATGCACAGATGCTTGCCTGAGAAGTAGAACCGTTGGATTCAAATGTCTCAGATACAGTACGGATTGCATATGGGAATTCCTCTTCACTTGGAAGTACAGGAACCAGTGCTCTCTCAGCAAGTGCGCCATGTCCGATTTCACGACGTCCCGGTCCTCTGGATGGTTTTGTCTCACCTACAGAGTAGGACGGGAAGTTATAGTGATGCATATATCTCTTTGTAGTTTCAAACTCATCAAGTCCGTCAAGTCTCTGAGCTTCTGCAAGAGGAGCCAGAGTTGTGATTGTACAGATCTGTGTCTGTCCACGTGTAAACATAGCAGAACCATGTACTCTCGGGATGATATCTGTCTCTGCTGCCAGAGGACGGATTTGTGTGATTGCACGACCATCCGGACGTTTGTGGTCTTTTAAGATCATCTTACGGACAGTCTTCTTCTGGTACTGGTATACAGCCTCTCCCAGAACTGCAAGCCATTCTTCGTTATCAGCGAAAGCTTCTTTCAGTTTCTCTGTTACCTGGCGGATATTCTCTTCTCTTGTCTGTTTGTCATCAGAGAATACTGCAACTTCCATTTCTTCCGGTGGTACGATTTCTTTCATTGCTGTGAAAAGTTCTTCCGGAACAGCGCAGGATTCATAGCTGTGTTTCGGTTTTCCGCATTCTTCTACGATCTTATCGATAAATTTAATGATTTCCTGGTTTACTTCATGAGCTTTGTAGATAGCTTCAATCATCTTATCTTCCGGAACTTCTTTTGCGCCGGCTTCGATCATGATTACTTTCTCTCTTGTAGAAGCTACTGTAAGCTGAAGTTCGGAAACATCTTTCTGTGCCATAGTAGGGTTGATAATATATTCACCATTGATCAGACCAACCTGTGTGGTAGCACACGGACCATCAAACGGAATATCTGAAATGCAGGTTGCAATAGCAGAACCCAGCATAGCCGGAATCTCAGGATTACACTCAGGATCAACAGACATAACCATGTTTACCAGTGTTACATCGTTTCTGTAATCTTTCGGGAACAGAGGACGCATAGGTCTGTCAATTACACGGGAAGTAAGGATAGCATGTTCGCTTGCCTTTCCCTCTCTTTTGTTAAATCCTCCAGGGATCTTACCTACTGCATACATTTTCTCTTCATATTCAACACTTAACGGGAAGAAATCGATTCCCTCTCTTGGCTCTTTAGATGCTGTTGCTGTAGATAAAACTGTAGTATCGCCATAATGCATTAATGCAGCACCGTTTGCCTGTTTCGCAACACGGTTGATATCTACTGTTAAGGTTCTTCCAGCTAATTCCATGGAATAACTTTTGTACATACGTTCATTCTCCTTTTTTCATAATTCTGTTGTCATTTTCTGTTACCGTTCACTGCATGTCCGGTAATTACTTTATTCTTTTCAAATTTGTCTGTTCCGTCTGCTGACAATCTTGTCCATCAACGTTCAGACTTCTTATGAAATTGTCACATTAAAACAGGAGTCCGAAACAACTGAAAAAACTACTTTTCAGGCAAATATATCTACCTGCTTTGTTACTTTCCTATGCAAAATAATCTTTTCAGTAGTCTCGGAAATAACTCCTGTCATGTTTCGCAGCTTCTGAATATGCAGATGCAATCGAAACAACAAGCCACCGCAATCCTGGAAAACACCATATTTTACAGAACTGCCATAATACATAAAAAGAGAGGCGGATGGAAATCCGCCCCCTTCCGCATACTAAAAGGCTATTATTTTCTTAAGCCTAATTTCTCAATCAGTGCACGGTATCTTTCGATGTCTGTTTTCTTCAGGTAAGCTAACAGTCCACGTCTCTGACCTACCATTTTCAGAAGACCACGTCTGGAATGATGATCTTTATGGTTTGTTTTTAAATGCTCTGTAAGTTCCTGAATTCTTGCTGTAAGAACTGCTACCTGTACTTCCGGTGATCCTGTATCTCCTTCAGTTCTTGCATATTCTTTCATGATTGCTGCTTTCTTTTCTTTTGAAATCATTTTGATTTCCTCCTGTATTCTATAATTATTATTGATTGACCGCCACATATTAAGGGATGGTCGGAGTGTCCTGTCCCTGAACATGGGCTAAATTCACCTTGGTTAGTATAGCACATTGATTTCAGCGTGTAAACTACTTTTTTAGAAAATAATTTACAGAAAAATAATTTTGTTACTGTTCACACACATCGCGGGATAGTGGTGTGTGAACAGTCACTTAATCTCTCAGAAACTGTTCATAAATCTTCCTTTGATATGTCTTTTGCCAATTTTCTCCGAATTCTGTTAAATCTGTTTCGTATTTTTATTCTTGTTTATTCCACATCGCTTTAACACAATTTTCTACTGCCTGTTTTTTAACACAACTCATTTTTCAAAAAATACTCCTGTCCTTTTACTGCATCTTTCTCCAACTGGCTTTTAAGTGCTTCCAGCGAAGAGAATTTCTGCTCGGGTCTGAGGAATTTTTTGAAGTCTACTTTACAGTATTCCCCGTACAGATTTTCATTGCAGTCAAACAGATATGTCTCCACACCGATAAATTTCTCACCGCCAACCGTAGGTTTATGCCCTACATTGGTGATTCCCTGATAACTTCTGTCTTTGAAATGAGAAACTGTGATATAAACACCATTTGGCGGCATCAGTTTCTCTGCCGGTGGAATCAGGTTCGTAGTCGGGAGAAGGTATTTATGCCCCATTCCACGACCATGTTCTATAATCCCTTCCACTGAGAAGTCCGTTCCCATCAGGAATTGAAATTTCTCCATATTCCCTCTGTTTAACTCTTCTCTGATAAATGTGCTGCTGATCTTACGGCGTCCGTCCATTTCTTTCGGAAGGACCTCCGTATGAAATCCATATTTTTTTCCGAACTCTTTTAGCATGGCAGGTGTTCCTTTTCGCTCATAGCCAAAGCGAAAATCCTCTCCAACCGCCACATAGGAGATCTGAAGGTCCCCTATCAATATTTCTTTTATAAAATTCTCTGCTTTCATATGCCGCATCTTCTCGGTAAGCGGACACTCAAGCAGTACATCCACTCCCATTTCTTCCAGAACGCGGCATCTCTCTTCCTTTGTGAGGATTGTTCTTGAGGCAGTACCAAGTGCAAGCACAACAGCCTGTGCACCTTCCTGTTTCTGCTCAATAATTTTCTCAACCAGTTTCTGATGTCCACGGTGTATGCCGTCAAACTTCCCAAGTGTTACCGCACTGTGTGAAATTCTGGGAAAATCATTTTCAATCCTTAAGTATTCCATCATGTCTCCTAAAATCATTCCTGTTTACAGGTCAGCTGAAGTTTCATCCCCTTCACTGCTTTCCTGATTTCATCAAAACATCTTCACAGGAAAATATCTGTCTCTTTTTTCATCCCACTGGTAAACTCCGGCAAAGCTGCCCTCGCTGTTGCACATACGGATCCATCCATCTTTTTCCTCTGCATTGACCAATGCTTGGACAAGAGGATTTCCATTAGCCAGAAGTCTGTCTCCCTCTTCCCGACAGCAAACACGAGGATACTCTGCAAGGATTTCTTCAATCCCAAGAATCCTCTGCTCTATCTCACCGTTTCGCACCGCTTCTTCCGTCTGTGCCAGTGTGATCGCATCATCCAGTGTAAATCTGCCTACCTTTGTACGCAGAAGTGTTTCCATGGCAGCGCCGCAGCCTAACTTCTCTCCGATATCGTGGCATAAAGTACGGATATACGTTCCTTTACTGCATGTTACGCGAAAACGCACCAGTGGAAAATCAATATCAAGAATTTCTATCTCATAGAAATGCACCGGCCTTGGCTTACGCTCTACCGTCTTACCTTCTCTGGCGAGCTCGTAAAGCTTCTTTCCATTGACCTTCAGTGCCGAATACATCGGCGGCACCTGCATATAATCACCTGCAAAAGATTCTGTTACTGCGCGAAGTTCCTCTTCTGCAACCTGAAACTCAGGCACTTCTGAAAGAACTGTTCCACTCATATCCTGCGTATCTGTAACAACACCCAGACGCATCACTGCCTCATATGTTTTTTCTTTATCGGTGATCATATCCACCAGTCGGGTAGCTTTTCCCAGAGCCACCGGGAGCACTCCCTCTGCATCCGGATCAAGTGTTCCGGTATGTCCGATTTTCTTCATATGAAGAATTCCGCGAAGCTTTGCCACCACATCATGAGAAGTATAGCCTTTTTCCTTACGGATTACAATTACTCCATCCATCAGATTTCAAGCTCCTGAAACTGTTTACAGATCTGCTCTGATATATTGTTGATCACATCGTACATAGAACCCTGCAGATCACATCCTGCAGCCCTCTTATGACCGCCGCCACCAAAATATACCGCGATCTTACTTACATCTACTTTTCCATTGGAGCGCAGGGATACCTTAAAGGACTGAGTTTCCAGTTCATAAATGAACATGGCTACTTCTACCCCCTGTGTAAGGCGCAACTGGCTGACAATACCATCCAGATCTTTGCCGTCCACACCATAAAATTCCAAATCCTTTTTCTTAAGATATCCAATGATGCATTTTCCATCCAGAAGCATAATACTCTCTGCAAGTACACGTCCCATTACCTGATTCTGAACATAGGTCTTCTGGTAAAAGGATTCATCAATGATCTTACTGAAATCAAAACCTGTCTTCATCAATTCACCCGCGATACGCATGGTTTCCGGTGAAGTTGAGGAATACTGGAACACACCTGTATCGTGAACCATTCCTGTATAAACAGGTTTTGCGATCGTGCAGTTAACTTTCTCAGGATCAAGCAGTCCATAAAGAACCTCACATGCAGAACTTACATCGCCTCTGATGTGGTTGACCTGTGCAAATCCAAGATTGCTGATATGATGATCGATACATGCTGTTTTCTTTGCTGAGTCAAAATATGGTCCTGCAAGAGCAAGTCTGTCTCTCGCACTTACATCGCAGGTGACAAAAAGATCGTACTCTTTATCTCCGTCCAATTCTGTTTTGATCTCATCCATACAGTCAATATGTCCGAAAACAGGTTTTGGATTGTCCAGATAAACATCCACCTGAATCTCCGGATAATAGGTTTTTACATATAAATATAATGCCATACAGGAACCAACGCAGTCACCATCCGGACGGATATGTCCGCCGATTCCCATTGTTTTCACACCTTCCAGTATCTCCGCGATATTCTTCATGTATTCACCCTCTTAATTCTCTTCCTGCTCTTTGACCTGTCTGTGGGAGTTGTCCTTTTTGGTAACATCATCGATAAGCTTTGACATATTTACACCGTATTCAATAGATTCATCCAGAATGAAACGAATCTCCGGTGTATTTCTAAGGTTAAGATTCTTTGCCAGCTGGCGTCTGATATAACCTTCTGCACTGTTAAGACCTTTGATCGTTGCCTCTTTTGCTTCTTTCTCTCCTAACACACTGATGTATGCTTTACAGGTTTTCAGGTCAGGAGCCACTTCTACAGCCATGACGGATGTCATCGGGTGAATACGCGGATCCTTAATCTCGTTACGGATAATGGTGCTGAGCTCTTTCTGAACCTCTCCATTGATTCGTGTATTCTTAATACTGTTTTTTCTCATTTTTAAGTTCCACTCCTCTATTTGAGCAGATATTCGGTAATTTGATATACCGAATATCTGTTTTACAATTGATTCAATTAAAACAGGTGCGCGTCACGCTGTACGTAACACCATGAAACCGCGCACCCATATCAGTTACTGTCGCTATCCTATCTTGGTACTTCTACCATGATATAAGCTTCTACTTTATCTTCTTCTTTTACGTCATTAAATCCGTCAAATACAAGACCACATTCGTATCCTGCTTTAACTTCCTTAACGTCGTCCTTGAATCTCTTCAGAGATGCAAGTTCACCCTCGAAAATCTGCTCGCCTTCTCTGGAAATACGAACCTTGCAGTTTCTCTGGAAAATACCATCCAGAACATAGCTTCCTGCGATCGTACCGACACCGGATGCCTTAAACAGCTGACGTACTTCTGCATGACCGATAACCTTCTCCTCAAATACAGGGTCAAGCATACCTTTCATAGCAGCTTCCACATCTTCGATTGCCTGATAGATGACTCTGTACAGACGAAGATCTACGCCTTCCTGTTCAGCAAGCTGTTTCGCTGTTGCATCTGGACGAACGTTAAATCCGATGATGATAGCGTTTGATGTAGCAGCAAGACTTACGTCAGATTCATTGACAGCACCAACACCACCATGGATTACTTTTACAACAACTTCCTCGTTGGAAAGTTTTGTCAGACTCTGTTTTACTGCTTCTACAGATCCCTGTACGTCTGCTTTGACGATGATCGGAAGTTCTTTCAGATCGCTTGCCTGAATCTGGTCAAAGAGATTATCCAGAGATAATTTGCCCTTAGTCTCCTCAAGAAGACGGTTCTTATTCTCAGATACGAATGCACCTGCAAAGTTCTTCGCTTCCTTATCACTGTCAAAGGAAAGAAGGATCTCACCTGCATTCGGTACATCACCAAGTCCGAGGATCTACCGGAGTGGAAGGACCTGCTTCTTTGATTCTGCGTCCCTTATCGTCCATCATGGCACGAACTTTACCATTGCATGCACCTGCGGCGATAAAGTCTCCTACATGAAGTGTACCTTTCTGAACAAGGATTGTAGCAACCGGACCTTTACCTTTGTCAAGCTGAGCCTCGATCACAAGACCTCTTGCAGAACGGTTCGGATTCGCTTTCAGTTCGCAGACTTCAGCGGTAAGAAGAATCATCTCAAGAAGAGTATCGATTCCTTCTCCGGTGTGTGCAGATACAGGAACGAAGATTGTGCTTCCGCCCCAGTCTTCCGGAATCAGTTCATATTCGGAAAGTTCCTGTTTTACACGCTCGATATTTGCACTTGGTTTATCGATCTTGTTGATGGCAACAATGATCTCAACGCCAGCTGCTTTTGCATGGCTGATAGCCTCTACTGTCTGCGGCATGACACCATCATCAGCAGCTACAACTAGAACTGCGATATCTGTGGAGTTCGCACCACGCATACGCATAGCTGTGAAAGCTTCATGTCCAGGTGTATCCAGGAATGTAATCTTCTGACCGTTAACTTCTACTACGGAAGCACCGATATGCTGTGTGATACCACCGGCTTCTCCACGTGTTACATTTGTCTTACGGATTGCATCCAGAAGGGATGTTTTACCATGGTCAACGTGACCCATAACACAGACTACAGGTGGTCTCGGAACCATATCTTTCTCGTCTTCTTCATCCTCTTTAAGGAGTTCTCCGATAACGTCTACTTTTTCTTCCGGTTCTGCGATGATATCATATTCAAGAGCGATTTCCTGAGCTTTTTCAAAATCAATCTCGTGATTTACTGTAACCATCATACCCTGCATAAAGAGTTTCTTAACGATTGCTGACGGCTGCATCTTCATTGCTTCTGCCAGTTCACGGATTGTCATCTTCTCCGGAAGTGTGATCTCCTTAACCTCAGGCTTCTTCTCTTCCTGTTTCGGCTGTGGAATTGGTTTCTGCAGAGCTTTCGGGATTCTGGAATTTTTGTTAAATCCGCCCTGATTTGGTCTGCGTCCGCCGCTACTCTGTGTCTTATCGAAATCTTTCTTCTTATTCTTGTTCTCTCTGTCACGCTCTCTCTTGCTGTCTTTGGAAGTCTTAGTCAGTTCCGGTGCAAATACCATATCATCATTCTTTCTGGTATTCTGGCGCTGTCCCTGACGTCCCTGACCGCCGCTGAAGCGTCCATCGCGTCCTTCACTTCTGTTTCCATCCGGGCGACCCTGGCCATTACCCTGTGGTCTTCCACCCTGACGGTTTCCATCTCCCTGTGGTCTTCCCTGACCGAAACGTCCGCCCTGACGGTTTCCATCTCCCTGGAATCTTCCGCCCTGGCGTCCCTGACCATCACCCTGGGTTCTTCCCTGACCGAAACGTCCACCCTGACGGTTTCCATCTCCCTGTGGTCTTCCCTGGCGCTGACCATCACCCTGGGTTCTTCCCTGACCAAAACGTCCGCCCTGACGATTTCCATCGCCCTGAGCTCTGCCTTCGCCCTGGGTTCTTCCCTGGCGCTGTCCGTCTCCCTGCGGTCTTCTGTTACCGGCATTGGAACGGTCATTATTTCTTCTTGGTCTGTCACCATCTGTTCTTGAATTGTCAGAAGCCTTTGTTCCTTCTGCATTTCTTGGTGCACCTGTTCTCTCGCCTTCAGCTTTTACAGGTTTCTTTCTTGTTTTGCCTCCGTCGCTTGCATTCTGTGCATGAAAAACGCGGATAATATTTTTTTTCTTTTTAGGTGTCTCAGTTTTATCTCCTTCAGATTTTGCTGTTACAACCTTTTCTTCTGTTTTGGGAGTATCCAATTTCGCAATATGCTCCTTTCCCCTATTGTTATTTTTTTTAAATCTATCTCTTACAATTGAAATCGCAGGCTCATCCACCATACTCATATGGCTTTTGACATCGAATGCCTTTTGATTTCAGGAACTCGATTACTTCTTTGTTCTGTCGTCCAAGCTCTCTGGCCAGCTCATGTACTCTTAATTTAGACAATCGCTATACCTCCTTTATGATTGCTTTCGCAAAGTTCTCATCCTGGACAGCCAGACAGGCGCGGTACTCCTTTCCCATTGCTCTGCCTAAGCTCTCTTTATCTGAGAGGAAGTAAATCGGAACTTCATAAAAGCTGCACATGTTCCGGAATTTCTTCTTTGTATTTTCAGAGGCATCCTCAGCCACGATTACAAGCAGTCCTTTTCCTGTTTTGACAGATTTCTCTGTGGAAAATTCTCCGCTTACAGTCTTGCCTGCTTTGGTTGCCAGCCCTATCAGCGACAGTACTTTGTTATTTTTCAATATCTTCCAGCTCCTTCTTAAGTCGTTCGTATACCTCATCGGGAACTGCAGTTTTCAGAGATCTCTCAAGACCATGATTCTTGATTGCTTTGTCCAGACATTCTCTGGAAAAGCACAGATACGCGCCTCTACCGTTCTTCTTTCCGGTAGCGTCAAGCACAATCTCGTCTTCCGTAGTCTTAAGGACTCTGAGCATCTCTTTCTTGCTTTTCATTTCCCTGCAGCCGGTACACTGGCGCATGGGAATCTTATTCTTCGTCTTCATTCTCTCCTGCTTCCTGAGCCTGTGACTCTTCTTCTACAGGAACTTCCTCTGAAACTTCTTCTGCTTCGGTTTCTTCTGTCAGGGAATCTTCTGCTGAAGTTTCCTCTGCTGATGCCTCATCTGCATCTTCTGCAGTCTCGTCATCATCATAATCATAGAAATCACCGGCTTCTTTTGCCTGAGTCTCACTCTTGATGTCAATCTTAAATCCTGTAAGTCTTGCAGCAAGACGTGCATTCTGACCTTCTTTACCGATTGCAAGGGACAGCTGATAATCAGGAACAACTACCAGAGCTGTCTTCTCATCAGGATCTGCCATAACTGCGATAACCTTTGCAGGGCTCAATGCATTCTCGATCAGGATCGCAGGATTCTCATCCCAGTTGATGATATCAATCTTCTCACCGCGAAGTTCCTCAACTACTGCATTGACACGTGCACCGTTCATACCTACGCATGCACCAACTGCATCTACATCCGGATCGTTGCTCCATACAGCGATCTTTGTACGGGAACCGGCCTCACGTGCGATGCTCTTGATCTCAACAGTTCCGTCTTTTACTTCTGCTACTTCTGATTCGAAGAGACGTTTCACAAGTCCCGGATGAGTTCTGGATACCAGAATACGAGGTCCCTTCGGGGTATCCTTGACTTCAAGAATATACACCTTGATTCTCTCGTCGGCTGGAAGGTTTCCCCTTTCACCTGTTCATTCTCACTTAATACTGCATCTGCCTTACCAAGATTGATACTTACATTCTTGCCCATCACACGCTGTACAATACCGGTTACTACTTCTTTCTCTTTTCCATAGTATTCATCATACAGCACTTTACGTTCTTCCTCGCGGATTTTCTGCAGGATAACGTTCTTTGCATTCTGTGTCGCAATACGTCCGAATTCCTTAGACTGGATCGGAACCTGTATCATGCCTCCAATCTCAGCTCTTGATGTGATCTTCAAAGCATCTGCCAGAGAAATCTCCATTGCAGGATCCTCTACGTATTCTACGATACTTCTGTCTGCATACACTGAAAAATCGCAGGTTTCCGGATCAATAGTTACATGTACATTGTCAGCTTTTCCAAAATGGTTCTTGCAGGCCTGGATCAGAGACTGCTCAATTGCCTCAAGCAGAGTATCTTTGCTGATACTCTTTTCCTTTTCAAGGATATCCAGTGCCTCCTTTAACTCTCTGCTCATTTTTTTCTTATCCTCCCGAATTAACTAAAACTCTATTGCGAGGCGTATCAGGGCTGTGTCTTTCTTATCAAAAACACGCTCGGTTCCATCCTCATCGATTGTCACACTGTTACTATCATATGCGGTCAAAATCCCGCAGAACTCTTTTTGCTTTTCGATTGGCCGGTAGGTACGGATTTCCACCAGTTTTCCCATGTTTCTCTCAAAGTCTTTGTCTTTCTTCAGCGGTCTGTCCAGTCCCGGTGAACTGATCTCCATAATATAACTGTCTTCGATAAAATCATTCTCATCCAGTTTATCACTGAACGCTCTGCTGACTGTCTCGCAGTCATTTACCGTAATTCCGCCTGGTTTGTCAATGTATCCTCTCAGATACCAGTTACCTGCTTCCTTCACATATTCTACATCAACCAGCTCAAAGCCGTTAAGTTCTACGATCGGTGCCAGAAGTTCCTCTGCGCGCTTTTCATACTCTTCCCGTCTGCTCATTTTCCCACCTGCCTTTCTATGCAACAAATAAGAGTGGGCTCACGCCCACTCCTATGTCTGCAAGTTCTAATTTAGGTGTATTGTAACACCAATGTCAGAGAATTGCAAGGCTTTTCCCGTAAAAACCTTGTAATTTACCGCATTTGCCAATTTTTCAGGCTGTAAATAACAGTTTTCAGGCACATTTAAGTATGTCCAAAAACATTTTCCACATGATTCACCGAAATATACTATACACGCGGTTTCACTCCCTTACTGTCCCGCTTGGAAAGTTTCACTTTGTTGAGTACATAAGGTTTATCGTGATAGGTAATGGTGTATTCCTGACGGCTCTCTAAAAGATATGCATGATCAAGCTTATCTCCTTCCGCAAGTTTCATTCCTCGCACACCAATCGATGTTTTCTTCATAGAAGAAACATCCTGTTTCTGGAATCTCAGGAAATATCCACCCTCACTCTGAAGGACTACCTGTTCCATTTCATCCGCCGCTCCTACAAAGATCAGCGTATCATCTTCTGCCAGTTTAGTAGACACGATTGTTCTCTTTGACGCTTCAAACTCAGCACCGTTGACCAGCTTACACATAGAAGACGCAGTAACAAACAACAGCGTATTTTCTTTTACAGCCGCCAGCGGTGCTACATAAATCATTCGCTCCTGCGCGCTGTCATAATTACTCAGATTATCTGCCGGTGTGCCTTTATCTCTGAAACGTACCAGCGGAATATCAGCCACTTTAATACTGTGCATCTTTCCACTGTCTGTAAAGATACAGATTTTATCCGTATTCATACAATTAAATACGTACTTATTCTCAGCATTGGCGGCCTCTTTATTTCTCTCATAAGCAGATTTATCAATAATTCGCATATATCCAAAACGGTCCATCAGGAATGTAACTTCCATCTCTTCCATCTTCTTCTCTTCGTATATGACTTCCTCCGCATTCTCTATTACTGTACGGCGTTTTGTTCCATATTCTTTCTTGATCTTATCCAGATCTTTCATGATCACATCCGCCATAGAATCATAATTATTCAGAATGTCCTCATATAATGCGATATTCTTCATTGTTTCTGCATAATCTGCCTGAAGTGCTTCAATTTCCAGACCGATCAGTTTATACAGACGCATATCCAGGATTGCTGCCGCCTGCTTTTCTGAGAACAGAAGCTTCTGCGCAGCTTTCTCGCTTGCTTTACTCTTAAACTTGATTCCCTCTGTCACGCCGTCAACCAGGCATTTCTTTACCTGCTCACGATTCTTGCTTCCCCGCAGAATTTCAATAATCAGGTCGATCACATCGCAAGCCTTAATCAGACCTTCCTGGATTTCTTTTTTCTCCTGCTCTTTGTTAAGAAGTGTGGTGTACTTTCTGGTCGTGACATCAAACACGAAATCAACATGATACTCAATCACCTGTTTCAGACTCAGTGTCTCCGGTCTGCCGTCTGCTACCGCAAGCATATTTACGCCAAAAGTGTCTTCCAGCTTGGTCTTCTTGTAAAGCATATTTGCAAGATTCTCTACATCTGCATCACGCTTTAAATCAAGAACGATTCGTATTCCTTCTTTAGAAGACTGATTAGAAATATCTACAATATCGGTTGTCTTCTTATTCTCTACAAGAGTAGCAATATCATTCAAGAATTTTCCGATATTTGCGCCAATCATAGTATATGGAATTTCAGTGATCACCAGCTGCTGTCTGCCACCTTTAAGCTTCACTGTTTCTACTTTACCTCTGACGCGGAGCTTTCCAGTTCCTGTCTCATAGATTTTAAGCAGG
The DNA here is from genome assembly GCF_056504575.1 of Blautia sp. CGZ-1-C1. NCBI lineage: Bacteria > Bacillati > Bacillota > Clostridia > Lachnospirales > Lachnospiraceae > Blautia > Blautia sp. CGZ-1-C1. Next base: position 5,196 of record NZ_JBWLUT010000148.1, on the reverse strand, counting down.
TCATCCTTATTTACTACCAGACCGCCAGTCGGGAAATCAGGTCCTTTGAGATAACGCATCAGACCTTTTACGCTGATGTCATTATTCTTCATATATGCTTTTACAGCATCTGCCACTTCCCCCAGATTATGAGGAGGGATACTAGTTGCCATACCGACTGCGATTCCATCCGCACCATTTACAAGCAGGTTAGGGATTCTCACCGGAAGTACCACCGGTTCCTTCTCCGTCTCATCAAAGTTCGGCATGAAATCAACCACATTCTTATCCAGATCTTCAAGAAATACATCCTGTGTCAGTTTCTCAAGTCTGGCTTCTGTATATCGCATAGCCGCTGCACCGTCGCCCTCGATAGAACCAAAATTTCCATGTCCGTCGACCAGCGTCTTACCTTTCTTAAAATCCTGTGCCATTACTACAAGTGCCTCATAGATGGAGCTGTCACCATGCGGGTGATATTTACCCATGGTATCACCTACGATACGGGCACATTTTCTGTATGGCCGATCATAACGGATTCCCAGTTCATACATATCATACAGTGTTCTTCTCTGTACCGGTTTCAATCCGTCACGCACATCCGGCAGGGCTCTGGAGATAATAACACTCATGGCGTAATCGATATAGGATTTCTGCATGACCTCCGCATAGTCGGTGGGGATTACATTCTCCTGTTTTGTTTCCATTTATTTCATTCCTCCGTTCAGATACACACCGGCATATCTGTTTATTTATTTACCAAAATCCAGTACATTATTTCAAAAAGGCAATGTACCAGTAACTATTCGATTTGCAATCAATTTCCAGATATCAGATATCCAGTTCCGCATCCTGTGCATGCTCATAGATAAATTTCTTTCTCGGCGGGACATCGCTTCCCATCAGAATCTCAGTCACACTGGATGCCAGTCTCGCGTCCTCGATCTCCACACGTTTCATCATTCTTGTCTCCGGATTCAGAGTTGTCTCCCAGAGCTGCTCTGCATCCATTTCTCCAAGACCTTTATATCTCTGTAAGGTAAAGCTTCCCGGTTTATGAGCACGTCTGTACTTCTCCAGTGCCTTATCATCATACAAATATTCTTCCTGCCCCTTCTTCGGCATAACCTTATACAGTGGTGGCATGGCAATATATACATGTCCCTCAGTGATCAAATCCGGCATAAATCGATAGAACAATGTAAGGAGCAGTGTGGAAATATGCGCACCATCCACATCGGCATCGGCCATGATAACGATCTTATCATAGCGAAGCTTCGTAATATCAAAATCATTTCCATATCCTTCGGAGAATCCACATCCAAACGCATTAATCATCGTCTTGATTTCCGCGTTGGCAAGTACTTTATCAATTGTTGCCTTCTCAACGTTCAGGATCTTACCTCTGATCGGCAGAATTGCCTGATAGTTACGGTTACGCGCAGTTTTGGCAGAGCCACCCGCAGAATCTCCCTCTACGATAAAAATCTCACACTGGGAGGGATCTTTCTTCTCGCAGTTTGCCAGCTTCCCATTCGAGTCAAAAGAATATTTCTGTTTCGTCAGAAGATTGGTCTTTGCTCTCTCTTCTGTTTTACGGATCTTAGCCGCTTTTTCCGCACAGGAAAGAATTGTCTTAAGAGTCTCCAGATTTCGGTCAAAGTAGAGTACCATCTGTTCTCCGACTACCTTACCTGTAGCACGGGATGCATCCTGATTATCCAGCTTCGTCTTTGTCTGTCCCTCAAATCGAGGTTCCGGATGTTTGATAGATACAACCGCTGTCATACCATTACGGATATCAGCACCGGTAAAATTCAGATCTTTATCCTTAAGAATACCGATTTCTCTGGCGTAAGTATTCATTACTGTCGTAAATGTGGTCTTAAATCCGGTCAGATGTGTACCGCCTTCTGCATTATAAATATTGTTGCAGAAGCCCAACACGTTCTCGCGGAATTCGTTGGTAAACTGAAATGCTACTTCTACCTGGATACCATCAGCCTCGCCTTTCAGATAAACCGGATCATGCAGAACCTCTGCACTATGATTCAGATCTTTGATAAATCCAATGATTCCATCCGGCTCATGATAGGTGATATCTTCTACTTCCGCGCCTCTTTTATCTTCAAAATGAATCGTCAGCTCCGGGTTAAGATATGCAGTCTCATGAAGTCTGCTCTTTACCTCAGTTGCTGAAAACCTGGTCTTTTCAAAAATTTCCGGATCCGGAAGGAAATTAATGCTGGTTCCCGTCTGTCTGGTCTTGCCCAGTTTCGGCAGAAGTCCTTCTTCCAGCTCAAGTGTCGGGATTCCTCTTTCATAATGATCATGATGTACATATCCGTCACGGCTGATCTTGATATCAAGATATGTAGACAGCGCATTGACAACTGAAGAACCAACTCCATGAAGTCCTCCGCTTGTTTTGTAAGCAGAGTTATCAAATTTACCGCCTGCATGAAGAGTTGTAAATACAAGTCTCTCTGCCGACACTCCCTTCTCATGCATATCCACCGGAATTCCTCGTCCATTATCCGTAACTGTACAGGAGCCGTCCTTTTCCAGCACTACATGGATCAGGCTGCAATATCCTGCCAGATGTTCATCTACCGCATTATCTACGATTTCATAGATCAGATGGTTAAGTCCCTTTCGTGAAACACTTCCGATGTACATTCCGGGACGCTTACGAACCGCCTCCAGGCCCTCAAGGACAGAGATACTCCCTGCATCATAGGTGTTTTGCTTTGCCATGTCTGTTACATTTCCTTTCTATCTATAATCTATTTACATGATATCAGGGTCAAAAGGTCAGAAAGTCGTTCGTGCTTGCACGATAAGACTTTTGAACTTGGGACCCGCCAAACATGAGGAAGTAGCGATTTACGTAGTAAATCTGCGGATTCCGAATGTTTGAGGATTGCGGGAGCTACCTTGCAGCGGAGCAATCCGTAGATATCAAAATATATTTTTCATGCCATATTGCAAACGTTTGTTCTGTATTATAAATGAATTATTTTCATTTTTCAAGTATGCTACTCAAATATATTTTGTCAAAATCTGTGAGTATCCGGATAAAATCCGAAAAAAAATGACCAGAACCGAAATTCTGATCATTTTTCTTAAGTTCTCACTATTTAGTAGCAGCCAGTACGGGAATCGAACCCGTGTTTTCGCCGTGAGAGGGCGACGTCTTAACCCCTTGACCAACTGGCCATTTGTTTCGTGTCAACTGTCTGTTCCCTGTCGACTCGTTTAATATACACCATCTTTTTCTAAAATGCAAGTACTTTTTTAAAAAAATTTCAATTTTTTTATTTTTCTCGAATTTTTCCTGCAAAAAAGCCCATAAAGCCAGGCTTTTTCGCAGGAATATTTTTTAATCCTCTATATCTTCCGCAGGCTCTGCCGGAATAAACACTCTGGATTTCTTTGCTTCATGTTTATGAAGTGCCGCTTTCTCTGTCGCCTCCATACAGAATTCCATCTGGGAATTGATCTGCACCTTGCCTCGCTTATCCTGTTTCGTATAAGTACCGTCCGTCTGTAACAGATGTGCCTTTACATTGTCCCTGAATTCAAGGTCAAGCACATGCTCCAGCTCTTTCTTAATTTTCTCATCTTCCACCGGAAACACAATCTCTACACGTCGGTCGAGGTTACGCGGCATCCAGTTCCGCACTTCCCATATAAATTTCAGGATTTCCGCCATTCTCAAAATAGAAAATGCGGCTGTGTTCCAGAAATTCTCCGACAATAGAGCGGACCTGAATATTTTCACTGACTCCCGGTATTCCAACTTTAAGACAGCAAATGCCTCTGACAAGAAGCTCCACCTGTACTCCACAAGAAGATGCATAATAAAGTTCAGCCATGATCTTCGGATCGCAAAGAGAGTTCATTTTAGCCCGGATATGCGCCGGCAATCCCTTCTTCGCATTCTCTGCTTCTCTCTCGATCAGACTCAGGAATCGGTCTTTCATCCAGATTGGAGCTACAATCAGCTTATTCCAGCATTTCGGCTCGGAATATCCGGAAAGCATGTTAAATACAGCAGTTGCATCCTCCCCAAAGCGCTCATCGCAGGTAAAAATACCGCAATCTGTATAAAGTTTGGCAGTAGAATCATTATAGTTTCCTGTTGCCAGATGTACATAACGTCTGATCCCTGTCTCTTCTCTGCGTACTACCAATGTAATCTTGCTGTGTGTCTTAAGACCTACCAGACCATAGATTACATGACAGCCCGCCTTTTCCAGCTTCTTCGCCCATACGATATTGTTCTCTTCATCAAAACGTGCCTTTAATTCCACAAGTACAGAAACCTGTTTTCCATTCTCTGCCGCCTGCGCAAGTGCGGCAATGATCGGAGAATTTCCACTGACACGATACAAAGTCTGCTTAATAGCCAGAACATCAGGATCTTTTGCCGCCTGTCGTACGAAATTTACAACAGGATCAAAGCTCATATAAGGATGGTGCAGGAACACATCTCCCTCACGTATCACCTGAAAAATGTCTTTGTCATTCTGAAATTCCGGTACAGGCGCTGGCTGATATCTCGGTGTTTTGTAAGCATCAAAACCTTCCGCTCCATATACTTTCATAAGCATGGTAAGATCCAGCGGTCCATTGATTTCAAAAATATCTGCTTCTTTAATATCAAATTCCATTTTCAGAATCTTAAGCAGGCGTTCATCCATCTTATCTTCCACTTCAAGCCGAATAACTTCTCCCCACTGGCGTTTCTTTAGCTGGCGCTGGATTTCCACAAGAAGATCCTCTGCCTCATCCTCATCAATGGTAAGGTCCGCATTACGCATAATACGGTACGGATGCGCGCATACTACATCATAGCTCAAAAACAGCTTATCAATATTTCTCTCAATAATTTCTTCCAGAAGAATTACCGTAGTATCTCCATCCTTTTTCGATGGGATCTGAACCACTCTCGGAAGCACTGACGGCACCTGGACTGTCGCAAAAAGGAGTTCTTCCTCTTCAGCTTTGTCCTTCCTGCTAAGTTTATCCTCTTTATCTTTCTTTGAAATCAGCGCACCAATATTCAAAGTCTTATTTCTGATCAGTGGGAATGGTCTGGAAGAGTCCATTGCCATAGGCGTCAGCACCGGATATACATCATCTTCAAAGTAACGATCCACAAAAGCTTTCTGTTCTTCTGTAAGATCTTCATGCGCAGCAACCAGATGCATT
>NZ_JBWLUT010000147.1:0-2578 GCF_056504575.1 Blautia sp. CGZ-1-C1 | reverse complement strand
TGGGGGAGTTTGTGGATACTGCCGGAATCGTATGAAATTTTTCTTGAAAAAGGTCCGCGCAAAGATTTGAAAAAAATATAAAAATAAACCGCCCCTGCTGGTAACAGGGACGGTCGAGAAGTCTGCCCAGAAGAGATCCCATCTTTTGGCAAAGATATTGTATCATCTTCGGAGCAGTTACACAAGCCAAACGTTTGTGTGGCTGTTATTTTTATACCCATTTTTTTAAGGAGGAGATACTATGGCAACTGCAAAAAAGCTTCCATCTGGGTCATGGAGATGTCAGGTGTTCTCTCATTTTGAGGAACAGATCCAGCCTGACAAGGAACCGTGAAGAAGAAACGGATCTATAAGTCTTTCACTTGTGATGATCCTTCTGTAAGAGGGAAACGAAAGTGTGAGGCAGAAGCCGCTGCATGGGCGGCGGATAAAGAACAGTTTTCGGGTATACAATCAATAGACTTCGGAGATGCAATGGATAACTATATTAATTCCAGAGAAAATGTATTGTCACCAAGGACCATATCTGAATACAGAAAGATGCGTAAAAGATATTGTAAAGATTTAATGAAGAAGAAAATAGACCTGATCACGCAGGATGATGTGCAGAAGGCAATAAATTATGAATCTCTTACCCATTCACCGAAAACAGTGAGGAATATTCATGGGCTTATATCGGCGACTTTCAAAGCATACCAGCCAGAATTTGCATTAAATACAGCCCTTCCGAAGAAGAAACGGGTTGATCTATATATTCCTACCGATAATGAAATAAAGCAACTCCTTGGCTTTGTCAAAGGAACTGAGATGGAGCTTCCTATCCTTCTCGCTGCATTCGGTCCCATGCGTCGTGGAGAAATCTGTGCATTGGAATCGGATGATATTTCCGGAAGTATCGTCCATGTAAATAAGAACATGGTTCTAAACCAGGATCTGGAATGGATCATCAAAACTCCCAAGTCCTATGCTGGCGATAGATTTATTGACTTTCCTGATTTCGTTGTTAAAAAATGGAAGGGAATTCATGGCAGAATCGTGGACCTTAATCCGGATGTTATAACGAAACGCTTTGAGCATTGCCTGAAAGGTGCAGGTTTGCCACATTTCCGCTTTCATGATCTCCGGCACTACTCCGCTTCTATCCAACACGCCCTTGGCGTTCCTGACGCTTATATTATGCAACGTGGTGGCTGGAGTAATAATGGGGTTCTAAAGGCTGTATACAGGCATGCCCTTTCAGATAAAGCAAAAGAATATTCAGACATTGCTAACAATCACTTCAATGATTTATGCAACACGAAATGCAACACGAAAAACAAAAAGCCTTGAAAATCAAGGCTTTTTAAATCGGGGCAACAGGATTTGAACCTGCGACCTCACGGCCCCCAGCCGTGCGCGCTACCAAGCTACGCCATACCCCGCAACAAATATAAGTATAACAAATCCATCCTCTGATTTCAACTATTTTCTGTAAAATCACCTAAAATTAACCAGAAAGAAATTTTATATATGTTCTCTGTAATATAAGGCTTCTTCCTGGTTTATCATATGTATTCTAAGTTCCTCTACGCTGTCATAACCACTTTTTCAAGATTATCTACGCGCATTTCCAAACTGGCAACTTTCTCCCTGGTTTCTTTATTCTCTTTCCTATAGCGAAGTTCATCAATATGTGCATCAAAGAGGGCAGATATCTTTCTGTCAATTTCATTTTCCAGTTTAAGTTCGATCTTTTTCACACTTCCCTGCAATTCTTTAATATCTGACTTCACATTTATGATATCAGCTTTCATATTCGTGATATCGGTTTTCATATTCGTGATATCGGTTTTCATACCTGCCATATCATTCTTCATATCAGACATATCACTTTGCAAATCAATAATGCTTCCCTGAATAAAAAAGAATACTTCTCAATTCTGTATCTTCCATTTACTCTCCCTCCTTTCATAATTCAGTACATTTCGTTCTCTTTTGTATGAATTCATTGTACCATCGAAAGGAATAAAAGTCCATGTCGAAATTATAAGATTTTTATAAAATATATTTCTACAGTTTATGTATAAACAATCCACTCCGGAGCTTCGGTTCGAACCATGTGGATTTTGGCGGCATTAATTTGCTCTCATCAGCAATCTTCATCAGATCTTCCATGGAAGTCGGATACATAACAAAGGCCACGCCACCGGTTTTGTCTGCCAGCCGGGCAAGTTCTGCTGCCTTATGATTTCCCCCTACAAAAGAAATCCTCTGGTCTGTACGTGGGTCTTCGATTCCGAGAATCGGACTGAGAACTTTTTCCTGAAGGATAGATACATCAAGCTGTCCTACCACATCTTTTTTCTCATAAACATCCGGCCATGCCTTCAGATGATACCACTGTCCATCTACATACATTCCCATACAATGCTTTTCTACAGGTTTACATGGAAATCCAGGCATCAGCATCAGTTCAAAATTAAATTTCAGCGCCCCCAGAAACGCTTTTACAGTCAGACCATTCAAGTCTCTGACAACCCTGTTATATGGAAGAATACAAAGCTGATCATACGGAAATACAACGGATAAGAAATAATTG
>NZ_JBWLUT010000146.1:0-17484 GCF_056504575.1 Blautia sp. CGZ-1-C1 | reverse complement strand
CGCCAACTGCCGGGATATGACTTCTCTCCTCCAGCATTTGTACGCCCGGATCAAGGATTGTCTTGTCTCCGCGGAATTTGTTGATGATCGAGCTTCCTTTAACCATCTGGCGCTCATCCTCTTCCAGAAGCTCCACTGTACCGATCAGCTGAGCAAAAACACCGCCTCTGTCGATATCTCCGACCAGAAGTACCGGAGCTTTCGCCATCTTTGCCATTCCCATGTTTACGATATCTTCTGTTTTCAGATTGATCTCTGCAGGGCTTCCTGCTCCTTCGATCACGATAATATCGTTCTCTGCTGCCAGCGCATTATATGCTTTCATGATATCCGGCACCAGTTTTTTCTTATATTTGAAATAGTCTCTGGCGCTCATGGTTCCAAGGACTTCTCCATTTACGATCACCTGAGAACCAACGTCATTGGTAGGTTTTAACAGAATCGGATTCATCAACACTGAAGGCTTGATTCCTGCGGCTTCCGCCTGCATAACCTGTGCTCTTCCCATTTCCAGCCCCTCTTCTGTAATAAAGGAATTCAGAGCCATATTCTGTGATTTAAAAGGTGCTACCCTGTATCCGTCCTGCTTAAAGATCCTGCACAGACCGGCTGCCAGTAAGCTTTTTCCTGCATTGGACATTGTCCCCTGCACCATAATCGCTTTTGCCATTTCTTTGTCCCCTCTTTTCTTTTGCTGTATTTCTTATTTTCTATATTTTCATAATTATCTATAAATAATGTCAGGGATAAAAAATCTTTTGATTCCGACTTAATACCACCGATTATAATGGTTTATCCCACTAGTTCTGTCAACACCCGCACCAGCTTTTCATTCTGTTCATGAAGTTTCACTGCCACGCGGTAATATCCTTTCTGTAGCCCCGGATAGTTGCTGCAGTCACGAATCAGAATTCCTTTTGGCACACATTTCTCAAATAAATCTTCCGGTCCACGAAAGAATATATAATTTGCCTCTGACGGATATACCTTCAGGCCAAGCTTTGTCATTTCTTCCTTCAGCCACGCAGATTCCTGAAAAATGATCTTTCTTCCTTTTTCTACGTATTCCGTTTCTTTCAGCGCCGCCAGTCCTGCCTGCTGTGCCATGGTAGATACATTCCAGGGCTGTGTCACTGCCTCCATCCGTTCCAGAACTTTTCTGTCAGAACAGAATCCATATCCAAGGCGCACACCCGGAATCGCATAACGTTTGGTAAATGCCTTAAGCAAAAAAAGATTCGGGTGCTCTGCAAGTTTTCCCTTTAATGTATGTCTGTCCGGATCTTTTACAAAATCCAGGAAGCATTCGTCCACGACCATAAAGATACCAAGTTCTGAACAACTTGCAAGAATCTTCTCCGGTAATTCCTGCGGCATTGTGATTCCTGTAGGATTATTTGGATTACACAGAAAAATAATATCTGGTTTTTCTGTTTTAAGAAGCTGCAGATAATTTTCCTCTACACAAAAATCTGACGTTTCTTCCAGATAATATCTTGTAATCTCACATCCCACGCTCACCAGTGCCTGCTCATATTCTGCAAAGGTCGGTGCCAGAAGAAGTGCTTTTTTCGGATTTTTTGCTCTGCAGAGAGAAAAAATAAGGTCTGCGGCTCCATTGCCGCAGATCAGATACTCTTTTTGCGTCTGCTCATAAACTGCGATTGCTTCTTTTAATGGTCCGCAGCCTACCCTTGGATAATCACTGAGACCATCCACGCTGTCTATGATTGCCTTTTTCACACTCTGCGGTGTCCCAAGAGGATTACAGTTTGCTGAAAAATCCAGGCAATGATCATATTTATATACATCACCGCCATGTATGTGTTTTGTCATCTGTTCTCTCCCGTCTCATAATGTATGTCTGTATCGCAGTCAAACGGATAAAATCATCCGCTTCCGCTACGTGGCTCTACATCGAATAACTGCTTCGCAGTTTATTCGGTTAAAACAGCCACATTCTGACTGCCACACTAATCAGCATAAATACTATTACACCCAAAATCGCAGTAGCATAAAGCAGATGATTGGACCGTCTGATATCTTCTACTTCTATCGGCCGGATTGCATCTCCAATCGTCGGTTTCTCATAAAGCTTTCCAAAATAATATGCATTTCCGGCAAGCTGTACATCCAGTGCTCCTGCCATCGCAGCTTCTGTCTGTGCAGAATTCGGGCTTGCGTGATTTCTTCTGTCACGACGGTAAATCTTTGCCGCATTTTTCACATCCATTTTTACAAACGCTGACGCAGCTACCATAAGCCATCCTGAGATTCTTGCCGGAATGTAGTTTGCCACATCATCCAGTTTTGCAGCACAACGGCCGAAATAAAGGTACTTGTCGTTTTTGTATCCCAGCATGGAGTCCATCGTGTTGATTCCTTTATATAAAAACATCAGCCAGACTCCGCCGATTGCCATATAAAACATCGGAGCTATAATTCCATCAGAAGAATTCTCTGCCACAGTTTCCACTGCCGCCTTTGTCACTCCCTCTTCTGTGAGAGACTGTGTATCTCTGCCGACAATCATAGATACTGCATAGCGTGCCTCATCCAGAGTTCCGTTTTTCAGTCTGTCATATACTTTCATGCTCTCTGTTTTCAGAGATTTCGTTGCCAGAAGCTGATAGCACCAGAATGTTTCCAGTGCCAGTCCTGCCCAGGCAGAAATTCCATAAAGAAAATGTAAAATCAGAAACGGGATTCCGCCACTGAACAGACAGACCAGGATTACTTCTACGGTACCTGCCACAAGTTCTCCCTTATCCGTTTTCGGAAAAATTTTCCGAAGTATCTTTTCCAGAAGCGCTATAAGATTTCCAATCACGCACACCGGATGATACAGCCATCTTGGATCTCCTATGATAAGATCAAGGATAAAACCTGCGGCCAGGGCATATATACTGTAATATAACATAATAAATAAGACTCCTTGTTACATACTTTATCTCAATCAGACATAATGTTGTGCTGTATGATATTCCAGACACTTTAACAGAAACGCTCTGGGAATGTTCGGATTGCCATAATAGTACAGATGCGGATATCCTGCCAGAAGATTTTCCTCACTGTGTACACAGTCCCATCCTCGTTTACTGAGAGGTTTTGACGCATGAAAATCTGTACCACAGTTCTCAGAATCAAAATAGTGAAACTCATGAGCCGGAATCTCCCCTATTTCTTCTGCCGCCTGTCCAAATACCGGTTGTCTGGCATTCAGTGTGATATACCCAAACCTCGTCAGTTTCGGAGTTCTGTAACACTTTCCCGGAATCACTCCACAGGTTTTACGGCTGATTCCTTCCATATCCTCCATCTGTTCATGAAGATACATAAAGCCGCCACACTCTGCCATGCAAGGCATCCCTTGTTTAATCGCCCGAACAATCTCCTCTTTCATGGATTCATTTTGTTCCAATGCCTCTCCGTTTAATTCCGGATAGCCTCCATAAAGCAGCAGCCCATCTAAATCTGACGGCAGATGTGCATCATGAACCGGTGAAAAATAAACTAGCTCTGCTCCCATTTCCTGCAATAGCCGGAAGTTATCTTCATAGAAGAAACAGAATGCTTCATCCCTGGCTACTCCAATCTTCAGTTTCTGTGGCAAATGAAAATCAAAGGCAGGATTTTTCTGATCCAGAGATTCCGGCACATTCAGATCCGGTGCTTTTTCTGCAAGCGCAAGGATTCTGTCTATTTCCAATGTCTCTTCCAGCACGCCTGCCAGTTTCTTCAGACGACCTTTCAGATCTTTGATCTCTTCCGGAAGTACCAATCCCAGATGACGGCTCTCAATCACGCAGTCCTCTACTTTCGGTACATAGCCAAGAACTTCCACACCCAACTGTTCTTCTGCCAACTTCTTCATCCTTGGATAAAGCATCGGAGACATCTGATTAAAAATCACACCTTTGATATGGCTGTTCTCTTTATATTCCATAAAGCCTTTAATATAAGCAGCCAGAGAAATACTCATTCCCCTGCTGTTCACAATAAGAATCACAGGTGTATCTGTCGTATCTGCCAGATCATAGGCACTTGCTTTCGTGGAAATACCTCCCACTCCATCATAAAATCCCATGACACCTTCCATCACTGCGATATCGCAGTCCGCAGCATTTCGCCCAAGAAGATATCTGGTAACATCAGAATCTGTAAAAAAAGTATCAAGATTTCTTGATTTCGTTCCGATGACTCTGGAATGAAACATAGGATCTATGTAGTCCGGTCCACACTTAAAAGATGCCACCTTCATTTTTCTGTTTACCAGCGCCTGCAAAAGTCCGCAGGTAATCAGTGTCTTTCCACTGCCACTGGCTCCTGCTGCCAGAAGTATTCTTGGAATTTTCATCCTGTTTCTCCTCTATTTCTTCTGCAATGTAATAATATAAATTGGATTTTCGCCCATCATCATATGGTAACGTCCAATCGCCTTTGAACGTGCCGCACCAAGCTGAACAATCTCATTCTCCTCAAATCCAAATTCTTTCGCTGTCTCAAGTGCTTCAGACACTGTCTCCAGAGTAATGCAATTGATCACAATACGAACCTGGGGGTTCTTTTCGATCAGAAGCTTCACGATTTCTTTCAGATTTCCGGAGGAGCCTCCAATAAACGCATGTGTAGGTACCGGAAGTTCTGTCAGTGCCTCCGGTGCAAGTCCTTCGACGATCTCCAGATTATCCGCTACAAATTTCGCCTTGTTCAGACGAATCAGTTCCACTGCATCCTCTTTCTTCTCTATCGCCCAGACTTTACCCTGATGAGCGCGAAGTGCCATCTCTATAGATAAAGAACCTGTTCCCGCTCCGACATCATAGCAGATGGAATCCTGTGCCAGACAAAGCTTTGAAAGTGATACAGTACGCACTTCCTCCTTCGTCATAGGTGCTTTGCCCCTGATAAATTCCTCATCTTTTATTCCATGAGTCTCCGGTCGTGTTATCGCATTCTCGTTGACCGCACAGACCACTGAAAGCGGATCACCCACATACTCTGTCAGTTCACTGGCCGGTTTTACAAAAATCTTCTCATTATCATAAGAAAGATTTTCTCCCACATAAAGAAGAACATCTCCCATGTCATATCCTGTCAGCTTTCTGGCAAGAACCGCCACTCCGTCTGAAGTTCCAAGAATCGCAAATACCTTTTTCTCATGGCGGATATGCGATATGAGATTACAGCCTCTTCCATGAGCACTGACAATCTTCGCATCATCCCAGGATAAGCCAATCTTTGACATAAAATATACTACAGAAGAAATTCCACACTGAACTTCTATCTTTGATTCTGCCATAACATCCAGCAGTTTTTTTGCTCCACTGTAGAATCCTACATCCCCAGAAAGAACAATCACAATGTTATCATACTCAGGGTGTTTCCCGATATAGTCTTTAATCTCCTGGCTTCTGTACTCCACGAATACGTCCTGTCCCGGACGCTTCACAGAATCCACCATTCTTTTCGCTCCGATCAGAAGATCTGCCTGATCCAGACTGTTCTTTCCCTGTACTGTCAACGTCTGAGAACTTCCCATGCCAATTCCAAGAAGCGTAATATGCGGCTGATGCGTCAGGCTGAAATGTTCCATAAGGAATCTCTTGCATTCTTTTACAGACATTCCATCTTCTTTCAATGGGCGCCCGATGATCACAGGAATCGCGTCACATTCCAGCGCCGCATCTATCTTATCCTGAAAACCGCCCGCTTTTCCGGTATCCTTTGTCACCAGATATTTACAATGGTACTGTCTTAACATCGCTGCATTTAATTCTCTGGAAAAAGGTCCCTGCATTCCGATCAGATGTTTTCCCTCAAAGCCCAGTCCGGCACATGCCTGCATGACATTCGGCAGGGAAAGGACTCTGGCATAGAGACGTTCCTTATAATCTTTCATTCCCGTAAAACCAGCCAGTTCCTTACTTCCTGTTGTCAGCAATACATTTCCCTGTGTCCGGTCCAGGTACTCAGCTGCCGCCTGCACACTCTCCACATAGACAGCTTTCTCTTCATGTCCGCCCATTTCCCGCAGAACTCTATAGTAAAGTGTCTGTGTTTTCTCACAGGCTGTCCGGATATTCATGGTAACCTCAGCTGCATAAGGGTGCGTCGCATCCAGCACCATCTCTGGCTCCTCTCTGGCAAAAATCTGCTCCATGGCAGTTTCATCCAGTCTTCCTGTCTGCACAGTGAGATATTCATTTTCCATAAGAGATTTGCTGCCGTATTCTGTCGCGACAAATCCCATCGTCTGTACCTGATGTGCTGCCAGAAAACGGCAGACCTCATATCCTTCTGTTGTTCCTGCAAAAACAAGGACTTTATACATTCTTATATCCCCTTGGTGTAACCATCTTATGGTTGATTTCCTTTGTCTGCGAATTTCCGATAAATACAGTTGTAAACATATCTACCTGTGTATCTCTCAGTTCTTTTAATGTCATTACATTGGCTGTTTCGCCTTCTCTTGCGATATTAGAAACAGTTCCACAGATCGTATCCGGTGACTTATATTTCATCATCAGGTCGCATGCTTTCTGCAGATAATCATGGCGTTTCTTACTGGATGGATTATAAAGACATACGACAAAATCTGCCTGAGCTGCAGCCAGAAATCTTGCTTCGATCTTTTCCCATGGAGTAAGAAGGTCGCTTAAGCTGATAAGACAGAAATCATGGATCAGAGGTGCACCAAGAACTGCCGCTCCGCCTGTAGCTGCTGTCACACCCGGAATGATCTCCAGTTCTGTTTCCGGATAATTAACGCCGACCTCATACATCAGTCCTGCCATACCATAAACTCCGGCATCACCGCTGCAGATCATAGAAACCGTCTTGCCTTTCTTCGCTTCTTCAAAAGCAAGAACGCAGCGGTCAACCTCTTTCTTCATTGGTGTAGTCATAAATTCTTTTCCAGGGAAGTATTCCTTTACCAGATCAACATATACAGTGTATCCGATGATCGCATCACTTTCATTCATTGCGCGGATTGCCTTTCCTGTCATCTGGTCATAAGCTCCCGGTCCGATTCCGATTACATATATTTTACTCAAAATGTATCCTCCATTCTCTGGCTGCCACTGCTGTGGTCACACCGTTTTCTCCTTTTTTCTTCTGAATCAGTCTGCCATTACTGCTGGCAAAAACTGCACTTCTCTCACAGACATTATCTACACCTGTGATTTTCTTTACAAACGGTGAGGGCGTAAATTCTCCCGGCACCTGTTTTAATTCATCTTCTGTATAAGTGACAAAAGGAATCTGCCAGTCTTTTGACAACGTTTTGATTCCCTGTTCTTCTTTCTTCAGGTCAATGCTGGCGATCTGTTCAAATGCTTCTTTAAAAAATTCGCCTGTATCGAGCACTTTCTGTGCCGCCTCTGCGATTCCTTCGGCATCTTTGCCCTTACGGCATCCCATTCCCAGTGTCAGATTCCCGGGAACGATCTGTGTCGTAGACGCAAAAGGCTGACAGGATGTATGTATTGTAACAGCGGCTCCACAATCTATCTCTGAACCATCCAACTTTCCGACAATTGATTCTGCATTTTCAGATATCATTTTTTTGCTTTCTGGTGATTCCGTAGTATCTGACTGCATGCCTTCCATATTTCTAACCGGGATTCCCCGTTCGTCACACATAATCAGTCCTTCCGGCAGTCTGCCATCTACAGGAAATTCACTGTAAAATCCCACTTTTTTTCCTGCCAGAAGCGCTGCTGAAACTTCTTTTGCCGCTTTCATATTGAAAATGCTACAATCATTTTTCTTTGCAAAGACATCTACCGCAAAGCGATGATGCAGGTCCGTGGCGGTCGTTACCACCGGTACTGCGTTTAATATTTCTGCCGTTTTCAGCGCCAGTTCATTAGCACCGCCCAAATGCCCTGACAGCAGTGAAATCACGAACTTCCCGCATTCATCCACCACAAGCACCGCCGGATCTGATTTCTTTGACACTACATAAGGAGCAATACTGCGAACTGCAATTCCACTTGCGCCAATGAAAATCAACGCATCTGAATCAGGAAATTTCTCCCCTGCCCATGCAGAAGTACTGATCTGTATGGAGTCCGGCAGGTATTTACTTTTTTTGTCAAGGGTTGCCGTTATGCCGGCAGATTTCAGTCCCCTGCATAATTTCTCACCTGTTTCCTGTCCGGTCAGGCTGAAACAGATCATTGCAATCTTCATTTTATCCTCCTATCGAAGGTTCTTTTCTTATTTTGTAGCCTCGCGGAACTCTGTCGTAAATTCCGGATCGTACAGTTTGGAACGATCGTAATGTGCTGCTGCCACACTGTCACCAATGATCATCAATGCGGTTTTTGTGATATTGTTATCTGCTGCTGTTTTTGCCAGCGTTCCTACTGTGCAGACAAAAGTCTTCTGATCCGGCCAGGTGGCTTTGTATACGATAGCTGCCGGTGTATCTGCTGTATAACCGCCTTCAATCAGACGTCTGCTCAGTTCTTCCAGCATTCCTGTACTTAAGAATACAACCATTGTTGCCTGATGTGCTGCGAATGATTGAATGCTCTCTTTGGACGGAACCGGAGTTCTGCCTTCCATACGGGTGATGATTACGCTCTGGGAAATATCCGGAAGTGTATATTCCAGATTCAGGGCGCTTGCCGCACCACAGAATGCACTGACACCCGGGCAGTAATCATACGCGATATTCTTCTCATCCAGAATATCCATCTGCTCACGGATCGCGCCGTAAATACAAGGGTCGCCTGTGTGGAGACGGACGGTTATCTTTCCTTCTGCTTCTGCTTTCTCAATTACATGAATGACCTCTTCCAGTGTCATCTTGGCACTGTTATGGATCGTGCAGATGTCCTTTGTATATTCAAGAAGCTGTGGATTTACCAGTGATCCTGCATAGATCACCACATCTGCCTCTTCCAGATACTGTTTTCCTCTTACTGTAATTAAATCCGGTGCTCCCGGGCCTGCTCCTACGAAATGTACCATGTTTTATATCCTCCTTTTATCTATTTATCTTTAATTCTTTTATTCTGTATATTAATTTTTTCAATCAACTTGGCAGCATCTGCCGTCTGCCCCAGATATCCGCAGGTGTTAGAAAAAACTACTGCTCCAAGCAGAATCTGTTCATAGGATCTGTGATTCAGATAAAACTGGATTCTGTCCAGAACCTCTTTCATTGTTCCCTGTGTCATCTGGTATCTGTTCAAAATATCCAGTGCCTCATCTGTGGTAGATGCGTTCAGAATCTCTTTTGCACATTCCAGTGGTGCTCCTGCGCGGATTGCATTAGACGCCAGAACTTCCATTCTTGCATCTGCGCTGTGTGAATGTGTATTCATGATTCCGGCTGCTACTTTTACAAATTTCCCGATATGCGCAATGAAAAGGATTCCTTTCACGCCCATGTCAATTGCCATATCTATCGTTTCTCCTACATAGTTGCTACACTTGATATTCTTCTCATATGGGAGATCCATGTGTTCTCTCAGATAATCTGCACCGTAATTTCCCGGTGTTACCAGAAGATATTCTTCTCCCTGGGAAAAGTGCTGTTTCATTTCCACCCGGATGCTCTGGACAAGGGCTGCCTCGCTCATAGGCTCTACGATACCGGATGTTCCAAGAATTGAGATTCCTCCGACGATTCCCAGTCTGGGATTGAACGTTTTCTTTCCGATTTCCACACCTTCCGGAACAGCAATGATAATCTTTAGGCCACCCTCGTAGTCATATTTTTCTGCTATTTCTGTGGCTGCCCGGAGGATCATGGATTTTGGTACCGGATTGATTGCGGCTTCTCCGATTTTCTGGGAAAGTCCGGCTTTTGTTACTCTTCCGACACCAATTCCGCCGTCAAGAGTAATTCCCTGCTCTTTTGTTTTCTCTACGGTCGCATAGACCAGTATTCCGTTTGTGGTGTCTGGGTCATCTCCGGCATCTTTCCGGATTGCGCAGGTTACTTTATCTGTTTCTATCTGAATGTCTTTCAGTTCCAGTGTGAGCAGAATTCCTTTGGGAGTCATCAGTGTAACGGTTTCCTGTAATTTGCCTCCAAGGAGTATTTCTGTGGCGCCTTTGCAGGCTGCTGCTGCGCAGGAACCTGTTGTGTAGCCGAATCTCATTTTTTTGTTTCCGCGGATTACGTAGTAGTCTTCCAGTCCGTTTTTCATGGGTGCTCCTTTGTCTTTTGCTGCCGGCGTATGAGATATAACAGTTCAATAAAATACTGCATTATTTTGCTGATTTATTATAGTTACATAAAAGGAGGGATTTTTGTGTGCAACAAAATCCCTCCTGAAAGTTCCTAGAAAATATTCTCTGGTTGCCGCAGATTGTATTTCAACTGAAAAAGCAGACAGTATCTGGCTGTTACAGTAACGGACTTGCGCAGGGATTTCACCTGACTTCCTGTGGTGCTTTTCTGGGGTTATTTTTCGACAATCATTATATAATTTTGAGGGGGAAAAGTCAATGTATTTGACGGGCATTAAAGGATTAAAGGATACCCATTAAGGGACGCTCAGAAAAAGTTCTTGTGTGGGGTGCGGTTTCGGAGACTAAGATATTCTAAGCTCTCAGAAATCTGCTAAAAGCATGAGAAGAAAAGTCTGGATTACTCGCTGGCGCTCAGACAGACGACTTTTCTTCTCATAACGCAGATTTTTGAGAGCTAAGAATATCTAAGACTCCTGCAAATGCACCCCACACAAGAACTTTTTCTGAGCTGGTGATTGGAAATGAGCAAATCGTCTATTGTAATGTATTTATTTTATGGGTAATATTCCTTACGGCCAGCAGGTAGTTTATACTACTTTGTGGTTTAGCCATTTGCGGCTGTGGAAGCGGAGGGAGAATACGATTCCGCGGACAGTCCAGTCGGTGAACATTCCAATCCATACGGCCATTGGGCCGAAGCCTCTGAAGCGGATGAGATATACGCAGAGGCAGAATCGGAAGGCCCACATGGTGATGCAGGAGGTGAGCATGGAGAATTTTACGTCACCGGCGGCTCTGAGGCCGTAGGCAGGGACGAAGGCCATTACCCATACGATTGGTTTGACGATGGTGATCCAGGTTACCATGTGGAAGCACATCTGAGCGCTTTGGGGTTCCATTCCACCTAGTTTTGTTATCGGAATGGTCAGGGCGAATACCAGGAGGCAGCTTGCGATGATGATGATTTCCGCAATGATACTGAGTTTTTTTATGTAGTAAATGGCTTCGTCTTTTCTGCCAGCTCCAAGGCATTGGCCTACTACGGTCATCAGACCGATTCCTACGCCGATGGCGGCGATTCCGTTTAGGTTTTCGAGGATGTTTGTCATTGCCTGGGCTGCGATGGCTATGGTTCCCAGAGTGGATACGGAGGATTGGATTGACAGTTTTCCGAGCTGGAACATGCTGTTTTCTACACCGGATGGGATTCCCAGTGAGAGGATTCTGCCGATCATTTTTCCGTCGGGACGGATCTGGTAATAGTTTTTTACTACGATTGGCTGTCTGTCAAGTCTGAGCTGCCAGAGTACAACTACTGCGCAGAAGATTCTGGAGGCTAAGGTTGCAATGGCGGCACCGGCTACGCCCATATGGAATACCCAGATCAGGACTGCGTTTCCACCGATGTTGATTACGTTTGATATGACGGAGACGGTCATCGGGCCTCTGGTGTTTCCCTGTGAACGGAATATAGAGGCACCGGCATCATAGAGCGCAATAAACGGGAAGGATATCGCTGTATAGAAGAAGTATGTTCGGGATGCTGTCATAACGTCTGCTTCTACTTTTCCGAATATGAATTGTAAGAGAGGTATTCGGAATATCAGGCATAGTGTAGTTACCGCTACAGATATAGCTGTGATAATGAATAGTACCTGTCTGGCGGATTTGTTTGCCATTTCGTGATTTTTCTGTCCTATATATTGTGAACAGATGATTGCGCCGCCTGCTGCCAGTGCTGAGAATGCCTGGATTACCAGTACATTGATGGAATCTACCAATGATACGGCGGATATTGCTGCGGAGCCTACATTGCTGACCATCATGGTGTCGACGGTTCCCATTAAGGAGTTTAACACCTGTTCAAAGATGACCGGTATCAGCAGACTTCGAAGCATTTGATTCGTAAAAATGTGTTGCTGTTCTTTTGTATTTTCTTTCATCTTTCCCCACCCATTTTAGAGTGTATTTGAAAAAGGCTTTCTGCAAGATGTGCGTGCAGATTGCGGGAATGATTTTTCAAACACGCTCTAGTTTCTTTTTCTGATTATACGCTTAATTTTTTGTGATGCAAGAGAGTATGTTGTGTTTTTTCTCATATTTTTGTATAAAATTCTGTTGTTTTTCTTGTTATGGGCTGTAAAATCTGATACATTAGAGCCACATATAAGTTATAGATTCAGAAAGGTAAATAAAATACACCAGTCATGCAAAGAGTTATTGAATATATTATTTCTGAAAATACAAGTCCGGTTACGATTCTGGACTTTCTTAAAAGAGAGGGATTTTCCCGGCATATATTAAGTTCTATGAAGAATGCTTCTGATACGATCATCCTAAACGGCGAACGTGGTTTCGGGCGGTCTGTGTTGAAGCCGCAGGATCATCTGGTAATCACTGTGCCTGAGACGGAATCAGGAGAGAATATTATCAGGACGAAGATGGAATTAAAGATTCTTTATGAAGATGAAGATATTCTTGTGATAAATAAACCTGCTGATATGCCGGTACATCCTTCTGCCGGAAATTATGAAAATACGTTGGCTAATGGGATTGCCTGGTATTTTTATGAAAAAGGAGAAGATTTTGTTTACCGATGTATTAATCGGCTTGACCGTGATACAACCGGTGCTTTGATTCTTGCAAAGAATCCTCTGAGTGCCGCTATTCTATCTGTGCAGATGAGAAATCGTCAGATCTGCAGAACGTATCTGGCACTCGTAGACGGAGTGCTTCCAGAATCAGGCAATGTCGATGCCCCTATTGCACGAATGGATGGATCGGTTATCACACGTGAAGTAAATTTTCAGAATGGAGAATCTGCTGTTACACATTATGAACGTCTGGCAGTTGGCAAAGACTATTCTCTTGCAGAACTTCATCTGGAGACAGGGCGCACGCATCAGATCCGGGTGCATATGAAATATATCGGTCATCCTCTTCCCGGAGATTTTTTGTATAATCCGGATTATCGTTGGATAAAACGGCAGCCGCTTCACTCCTATCAGCTGGAATTTACTCATCCAGTCACTAAAAAAGCGATGCTTTTCACAGCACCTGTTCCGGCTGATTTCGTTTCTGCCTTTTGGTCAAACTAAAACCATTCTGCGGGCAAAAAAATAGTTCATCAGCGTTAATTATCTGATGAACTATTTTTATATTCCCGGAGAATTATTTATTTTTTTCGTAAATGATCAGAAGTCCTTTCAGCAGAAGTTCTTCATCCAGAATGATTTTTCTCTTACAGTGAGGAATGATTTTCTTTGCCAGGCCACCTGTCGCTACTACTGTGGTTTTCTCGCCAAGTTCTTCTTCGATTCTGTCAATGATTCCGTCAAGAGCGGCTGCATTGCTGTAGAGAACTCCGCTCTTCATACATTCGATCGTATTTTTTCCGATTACATGTCGCGGGGCATCAATGCTGATTCCGCTGAGCTGGGAAGCTCTTGCGGTAAGGGCATCCAGTGAAACTCCCACTCCAGGAAGGATCATTCCACCTACATACTGCTTTCTGCTATTAACAACGGAAGCTGTAGTTGCAGTTCCCATATCAATGAGGATCAAAGGCACCGGGTAATTAGCAATTCCTGCCACTGCATCTGCCACCTGGTCTGCACCAAGCTGTCCCGGATTATCCATCATGATATTCAATCCTGTCTTTACACCAGGTCCAAGAACGATCGCATCTTTCTTAAGTATCTTCTCCGCAGCCAACTTCGCAATATTTGTGATCTGTGGCACTACCGAAGAAATGATGCAGCCTTCAATATCTGTTTTCCTGATATGATAAATATCAAGAACATTCTTAAGATCTACCGCATATTCCAGTTCTGTCTTCGTACGATTGGTTGAAAGTCGCTCTATAAAATATGTCTTTTTATCATCAATGCATCCAACTACAATATTTGTATTTCCGATGTCAATTGCTAAAATCATACTTATTTATCTCCAATTATCTTTCTAATGCTACTTTTCCGTTTTCACTGTCTGCTGCTTTCTGCGCCGGAATCAGGTGTGCTTTTGAAAGGGCAGCTCCTACAGCTCCTGTGATCACTGTTGAGGACACCATTTCACATACTGCATTGATTCCAACCATCATACAACATCCGATGATGATATTTCTTCCACCCATCAGTCCCTGTACATACTCTGTATTTCCAAACAGACCTACCAGAGCAGTCATAAAGAATAAGGTATTGAGGAATGCGGAAAAGAATCCAGTCACTGCGCATGATACATATACATTTGTCTTCTTACGCATAGCCTTGTAAATATAGCCAAGGCAGATTCCGTCAAGAAGACGTGGCACAAATCTCTGGATAAATGCCAGAACCGGATTGATGCTAAATAACATAGCTCCCATTGCACTTGTACCGCCAAGTCCGATACACTGTCCAAAACTTGTCAGTCCGAAGATCGCACCTGCGATTGCTCCGCCTGTCGGTCCGAGCACGACTGCACTGATTGCAACAGGGATCACGTTAAACGAAATCGCCAGTGGTCCGATGTTTAAGTATCCCAGTGGTGTGTAGGCCATCAGCAGAAGTACTGCTGCCATTAAGCCAAGCATAGTGAGCTGTGTCGTTGTGAATTTCTTTGTTTTCATTTTTTCCTCCTTGTTACCGTTCCGTTTCCGGATACAATACGGTGATGGAAAGCAGATTGGTATTTTCCCTGACGGGATTTCTGCTTTTCTGATATAAAGTTATTTTTTGCAGACTGGCAAAATCCTCTCCTGCATTTGCCTCATAAAAGCAAAATCGGAAAATCACTGCTACCATCTGCTTTCTTACTGCTTCCTGCCTAAAATGAGGTCAGCGTAAGAATTTTATCCAGGATTTTAAGGGCTGCGTCCTCCTTACTCATAAGTGGGAGTGATACTTCCTCATCCTGTGTAATCAGAGTCAGCACATTCGTATCTCCCTGAAATCCGGCGCCTTCTACTTTTACATTGTTGGCAGCTACCATATCCAGGTTCTTCTTTGTGAGCTTGGCTCTGGAATTACCGATCACATTCTGCGTCTCCATAGAGAAACCGCAAAGGAACTGTCCGTCACGTTTGTGTTCTCCCAGAAACTTCAGGATATCATCTGTTCTCTCTAATTCTATGGACATCTGTCCGTCACTCTTCTTGACCTTCTCGTCACTGACTTTCGCCGGACGGTAATCTGCAACTGCTGCCGCCTTGATGATGATATCCTGCTCATCGCTGACAGAAGTCACTGCTTCATACATATCCTTTGCAGTCACAACAGGCACTACTTTTACAAACATCGGAGGTTCGATTGCAGTACGTCCGCTGACAAGCGTGACATCTGCTCCGCGAAGCATCGCAGCTTTTGCAATAGCATAGCCCATTTTTCCGGAAGAATGATTCGTAATATATCGCACAGGATCGATTGATTCCTGTGTAGGACCTGCAGTTACAAGGATTTTCTTTCCTTTCAGATCTTTTTCACAGGCGGCTTCTCTCTCAATATATGCAAGTAATGTCTCAGGCTCCGGCATCTTGCCCGCACCTGTGTCACCACACGCCAGATAACCGCTTGCAGGAGCAATCACTTCATAACCATAATGCTCCAGAATCTTAAGGTTATCCTGAACTACAGGATTCTCAAACATATTTGTATTCATGGCAGGGGAAATGAATTTCTTGCATTTGCATGCCATGATCGTGGTAGTAAGCATATCATCTGCAATTCCATGAGCCAGTTTGCCGATCACATTGGCGCTTGCCGGTGCGATCATTACGACATCTGCTTTCTTTGCGATAGATACATGCTCTACCTGGAACTGGAAATTCCGGTCAAAGGTATCTACCAGGCATTTATTGCCTGTGAGAGTCTCAAAAGTGATCGGATTGATAAAGTTCGTCGCATTTTTTGTCATAAGTACATGAACATCTGCGCGGCGTTTCTTTAAGGTGCTTGCAAGATATGCAATCTTATATGCAGCAATGCTGCCCGTCACTCCTAATAATACTGTTTTTCCTTCCAGTGTCATTTTCTCTCTCCCTCTTTCTCCGGATCATTACTAACTGTTGTTTTCCTACATTCAGTAATTATTTCTGTTTCCTAACACAATTCTCCTTATTATAGACTAATTGTTATCAAAAATGCAATACAGGATTTGTTTTCTTTGCAAAACAATCTTTCCTGTATCACTGTTCACTCCGTGCCCAGTAACTTTTGCCACAGGTAATCCAGAATGAATTTAGATAAGCGCTTGTTTAATCTTTCCATGTAAATTATAATAAAATCTACGAAAGGAATTTTTATCATGCCGAAACAAAAACAGAATTTAAATACTATTTACATATCAGAACGATTACACGAAAGTCTGAAACCAATTTCCCACTGCACACTGACAACAGTAGTCGCCCCTATGGGATACGGTAAAACAACAGCCATAAACTGGTATCTTGCAGAACGCACAAAGAGAGAAGAACTATGTGTCATCCGTATTAACGTCTACTCTGACAATCTTGCTATATTCTGGAAAAGCGTTCAGGACGCATTTACCCGTGAGGGCTTTCGCTTTCTTCGCGAATATCCCTGCCCATCCGACGCTGCCGGAGGCAGCCTTTCAGCAGATGATCTTTGTCATGAACTGAATGTCAAAAAATCCTTCTATATTTTTATTGATGATTTTCATCTGTTAAGCGATGATCGTGTTTCTAATTTTATCTGCCTCCGAGATCATCTGTCTGAGCGGACGGCTCCATCAGATCGGTACGAAACCTGAAATGGATGAATGTATGCCCCACTATTATACAATCACAGACGGACACGGGCAGGGAGCTGAAAAGATCATGTGGGCTGAAGCAGCTTTGATGCAGGGACAGTTCTCTGATACACTCATTGCACTGGAAAACAGCCTATTCACAGATTGAAAGAAACGGGCAGGAGAACATGGCTTTATGCTGCGTTTTCCTGGCACAGCGGCTTTTTCTTTGCACTGATATAAAACTGCACTACACTTTCGAGCAACGCTATAACGCATTACTCGGACATCACAATGCCGGTCCACGTCCCATGGTGCTCTCTTCGCTGACGGACCGTGAACACGAAATCGTCATGTTGTTGCAGCAGCGCTTAAGTAATCGTGAAATCGGAGAAAAACTTTTTCTTTCTGAAGGCAGTGTGAAACAATATATCAATCAGATTTATTCCAAACTTCATATCGGAGGCGATACCCGCACAAAACGAAAACAATTATTAGAATTGCTTTCATCCAACAATTAATTTATTTGTTACATTTCATGGA
>NZ_JBWLUT010000145.1:0-12589 GCF_056504575.1 Blautia sp. CGZ-1-C1 | reverse complement strand
TGTACGCTGATAGATCTGTTCAATGATAATCAGTGGATTAGCAAGTTCCCTGAACGCACTGGTTCCGCAGGCACGATATTCATCTACGCCAAAATCCTGCATCAGACGTTTAAAGTCATTTAGCACTTCGCATAAAACATTCAGCATTTCCGAATCAATCTTTTCCCCGGAATAAACCCCTTTTCCAAGTTCCAGACTGTATCTGACATCATTCAGTTCCCGAAATCCGATTCGCTTTTTGACATCTCAAAAATTTTCATGCTTACTTCATAAGACCCGATGTCAATAGCTGCCAAAGGTCATAACTGCCATATGTATTCCCCCTTTATTATATAAGTTTAATCACATGACTCACTGCTCATCGCAACTGATATCTGTAAAATCGTATACCCCAAATTTCACTCAGTTTCATAACTTTTTTCTTACTCCCGTACTTAACAGGCAACAGAATAGTTATCAAATATTTTTTACTCCTCAACTTTTCCCAACAGATGATCAATAAACTGCTGTGCAGTTCTTCCTGTAAGACCGCCATGGGAAAGTTCCCACTTATTTGCTTCCAGAAGCAGTTCTTCCTCCGGCATGGTAATTCCGTTTCTTTGCGCAAGCGCTTTGACGATCGTCTGGAATTCTTTCTTGCTTGGCGCACCATGATCGATACGAACACCAAAACGATATACAAGAGAAAGTTTCTCCTGTACTGTATCGGAGGAATGCAGATCGTCATCATCCATAATTTCCAGCTTATCACTGGATTTTTCCCTTACCAGATGTCTTCTGTTACTTGTTGCGTAGATCAGAATATTATCCGGTTTCTTCTCCAGACCACCTTCAATGACTGCTTTCAGATATTTATACTCGATCTCAAATGCCTCAAAGAGAAACGTCATCCATATAAATGATAAATTTATAATTTCTGTTTTTGATCTGTGCGATCACATCGTTCAAATCCTGGAACTGATGCTTGTACACCTCAATAATTCGAAGTCCCTCATCATAATAACGGTTCAGGATTCCTTTGATACTTGAAGATTTACCTGTACCCGCATCACCAAACAACAGACAGTTGTTTGCTTTTCTGCCTCTTACAAAGGCTTCTGTATTCTCAATGAGTTTCTGTTTCGGAATTTCATAGCCTACCAAATCTTCCAGTTTAACATGAGCGATTCTTGTAATCGGCTGAATCTCTACATTATCATTCTCATCATGTCCTACACGAAACGCCTTATGTAATCCCAGTTTTCCTACACCGAAATCTTTATAAAACTGTACCATATCTTTCATAAATTCTTCTGTTGTTTCTGCTGCTGCCAGTGTTTGGCTCAGATCACAGATACGGTCTCTGATGCGGGAATTAAACATCTTACTGTTACTTCCGGTGTTTGTGTAATCCTTCAGAATCTTACAGCATAAAATTCCAAAAGCCTCATCCAATACTGTCAGGTCAAAGTCGTATAATTCTTTAAATACACCAAAATCATTCATAGCCAGTTCATTAATACTTCCGTTCACAGCCCCTCTGATCTCGCAGGCTGTACTGAAAGCATTTTCATTATTTACCAGAAGAAATGTCAGATAACAGTGCCACAGATTTCCGGAAAAGCCATAAGAGCCAGCCATTTCTACAAGCCCGTTGGCACACTCGAAAAACATTCCTTCCTTATCTTTCAGATCCGGCACTTTCTGTTCCCAGGCGTTCATCAGTTCTGCCATCTTATCAAGAATTTCACCATGTTCAAAGTTACGATATAAAATACATTCATTTAATCTAGCCATTATTGTTACTTCCTTTTATTTCATCATTTATGCATTTTGTCATTCTGCTACAAGCAAGTCCCTATACACTGCTTATTGCTTTTCACAATTGAAACAGGGGACTTCCTTGCTTTGGTTAAACCCGGTATATTGTTTGCAAAATAATGTACTAATAATTCCCCAGAATTCTCATTCTGTCAGCTTCCGCCTCGATTCCTCTCAGTGCATTCTTCACCGCACTGTCCTTTAAATTACCCTCGAAATCTACAAAGAATCTGTACTGCCAGTTCTTGCCTGTGATCGGGCGTGATTCAATCTTGGTCATATTCAGACCGTTATAGATGATATGAGACAGCATATTATAAAGTGTTCCGCTCTCATGAGGCAGTTCAAAGAAAATGCTGATCTTACGCGCATCTTTCACATAAATCGGCTTCTTACTCACAATCACAAAACGTGTGGCATTCTGTCCGTTATAGCAGATATTCTCAGCCAGGATTTTCAGCCCGTAAAGTTCTCCTGCCTGTCTGCTGGCAATCGCTGCCTGTGTCTTGTCATTATCTTCTTTGACTCTCTTGGCAGATCCGGCTGTATTTTCCATTTCTTTCTTCTTCCAGCCTGGATGAGCTTCCAGATATTTTCCGCACTGGGCAAGTGCCTGAGGATGAGAACATACCTGTTTAATATCATCAAGCTCTGCATCCGGCATTCCCAGAAGCACATGCTCCGGACGGATAACCTGCTCACCTACGATACTCAGATCATATTCTGCAAGAAGATCATAGATATCTGCTACGATTCCTGCTGTTGTGTTTTCAATAGGAAGAACCGCGTAATCCGCTTTTCCCTCTACTACCTTCTCCATAGCATCTCGCCATGTCTTGACATGGAAGCTCTTAATATCATCATGGAAATATTCTCTCATGGCAGCATAGCTGTATGCACCTTCTACCCCCTGAAAAACAACCGTCACATTATTTAATGGAAGCTTGTCTACCATTTCCAGTTTCTCATCATCTTCAACTCCATGTTCTGTCAGAAGCTGATACTGTCTCTTACGACTGATTGCCATAATCTGCTGAAAAAGCTCCTGAGCTCCAAGCTGGTTAAATTCTCCATGTGCCTTTCCTCTCAGAGTTTCCAGCTTCTGCCTCTCACGTTCCGGATCCAGAACTTTTTTTCCTGTACGGATCTTATATTCAGCGACATCTTCAGCTACCTTCATTCGCTGTTCAAAAAGGCGGATGATCTCACTGTCAATCTTGTCTATTTCGTCTCTGCATTCCTGTAAATTTATCATTCTTTGTTATTCCTTTTTACTCTTTTGAAATTTTTTATGCTCTTCCACAATATCCGTCATTTTCCCGATAAAGGAAAGAGAACCAAACGCAATGATCACATCTTCTTCTCCGACAAGTTCAAAAGCTTTCTCTACCGCATCTGCGATCGTATGCATTGCCTGGACATTCGGATTATATTCGCTGACAGCCTCCGCCAGTTCTTCTGCCGGCAATGCCCTTACATTATCCGGAGTCTGTATTGTAAGAATCTGATCTGCGAAATGTGCTGTCTTTTCGATCACACTTCTATAATCCTTATCTGCAAAAACTCCCATAATATAAATCAGTCGTTTTCCTTTGAAATAGTGCTCTATCGAAGCAGCCATCATATCCGCAGCAGCCGGATTATGAGCTCCATCCACCACAAATAATGGTTTCTTACAGATCACTGTGAACCTTCCGTTCCAGTTTACTGTCTTAAGCCCCTCTATCCGTTGCTTAACAGTAGTCGGAAAGCCCAGATTATTCAACACCTTCAAAGCATTCAGGGCAACTACTGCATTTTCTTTCTGATAAACACCTGCCAGTGGAATCTCGTAATCCTCTCCACAATATTGTATCGTCTGTCCAAGACAGCTCTCCTGAATCACCTGAGCATCAAAAGCATCTGCTACTGTACACTCTGCATTATGAGTCTTACAGATTTCCCGGATCACCCGCATTGCCTCCGGTTTCTGCATAGCAGTCACCACATGACATCCATCTTTGATAATGCCAGCTTTCTTTTCTGCAATTTGTGACAGGGTATTTCCAAGGAAAGACATATGATCCATACTGATTGATACAAGTACTGCCAGTAATGTATTCTTAATGATATTTGTGGCGTCCAGATTTCCGCCCATTCCGACTTCCAGCAAAACGAGATCACAATTCTCGTTTTTGAAAAACAGAAATGCCACAGCAGTCTCTATCTCAAATGCTGTGGGATGAGGATAACCATCTTTTGTCATGGCTGTGATGGCATCTGCCACCTGTGTGATATATTCTGCAAAACTTTCTCTGCTGATTCTGCTGCCCGTGACTTCCATCCGGCCTCTGTAAGAATACAGAGTTGGTGAAACATACCTTCCGATACGATAGCCTGCTTCAGACAACGTAGAATATAAAAAGGCAATAACAGAGCCTTTTCCATTCGTACCGGCCACATGAACATATTTAAGATCGTCCTGAGGATTTCCCAGACGCTTCATCAATTCCCGCATATGATCAAGTCCCAGTACACTCGGGATTTCTCTTGTAATTTTGTCTAATATAATCCCGACTCTCCTGATAATTCATAATATACTCCTCTTATTTTCTATGAGTTACACGTATTATTTTCTTCGAACCATTTCCGAATATATTCCCGATATGAGCATTTTCCCAATATGAATATTTACTCCGTTCACGGTTACCTTTCATACAATACGCCAAACGCCTCAGTCTTTTAATGTGATAACGTGGTTACTGTTCACTTCGTTCTCAGTAACACGCTTCGCGATGCACAGAATTTATGCTAATCGCATAAATTCGCGCCGTATGTCTCGGGATTTTGGCATTTTCATGCCAAAACACCTCGCGGGACAGTAGTGCGCGAACAGTAACATAACGTGGTTTCATTATATCCTACACGTATTTTTTTTTCAAGGCAGGCAATACTAGAAACAGTTAAAATTTATTCTGTTTATTGCTGTTCACAGAATAATCAATAATCTTAATTGGGAGGTTACTTATGAAAAAAGCATTTCTTTTCTGCGGACTGACCGGCTGGTGTATGGAAGTTCTCTGGACAGGTCTGCATTCTGTCCTTTCAGGAGAACTGACTATGACCGGAAAAACCTCTCTTTTAATGTTCCCCATTTACGGCTGCGCAGCCATCATCCGCCCACTTTCCGAAAAATTTTCCACATTTCCTTCTTTTGTGCGTGGCTGCATCTACTCAGTCGGGATTTTCTTTGTAGAATTCATCAGTGGCTCATTCTTACGTCATTTCCATATGTGTCCATGGAACTATTCTGACGCCCCTTTAAACTACAAAGGGCTGATTCGTCTGGACTACGCTCCGCTCTGGTTTGGAGCCGGACTCCTTTTTGAAAAAATACTCCAAAAACTCTCTTGAAAAAAGCACCTGATTATTATATGATGTTAGGAAGGATTATGTAACTGATTCCTGAACCAACAAAATATGGAGGTATGAAATGAGACACTTAATGAGTCCGCTGGACCTGTCTGTTGACGAGCTGAATACTCTTCTTGACCTGGCCAGTGATATTGAGAAACACCCTGATAAATACGCACATGTCTGTGACGACAAGAGACTTGCAACTTTATTCTATGAACCAAGCACCCGTACCCGTCTCAGCTTTGAAGCTGCTATGATGAATCTCGGCGGTAAAGTCCTTGGTTTTTCATCAGCCGATTCCAGTTCCGCTGCCAAAGGCGAAAGCGTTGCTGATACTATTCGTGTCGTATCCTGTTACGCAGATATCTGTGCTATGCGTCACCCGAAAGAGGGCGCTCCGCTAGTTGCTTCTATGGCTTCTTCCATTCCCGTTATCAACGCCGGTGACGGTGGTCATCAACATCCTACTCAGACATTAACTGATTTACTTACCATTCGTTCCTTAAAAGGACGCTTAGACAATTTAACAATCGGTCTGTGCGGTGACCTGAAATTCGGACGTACTGTTCATTCTCTGATTGAGGCACTTGTACGCTATACCAACGTAAAATTCGTACTGATTTCACCGGAAGAACTTCGCATTCCAAGCTATATCCGCGAAGATGTTCTGAAAAAGAACAATATTGAATTCCAGGAAGTTGAAAGACTTGAAGATGCCTTACCGGAACTTGACATTCTGTACATGACACGAGTTCAGAAGGAACGTTTCTTCAACGAAGAAGACTACGTACGCATGAAAGATTTCTATATTCTGGACAAGCAGAAAATGGAACTTGCAAAAGAAGATATGTACATTCTCCATCCACTTCCACGTGTAAATGAAATTGCAACAGAAGTAGATGCAGACCCGAGAGCAGCTTATTTCAAACAGGCACAGTACGGTGTATATGTACGTATGGCCCTGATTCTCACATTACTGGAGGTAAAATTACCATGTTAAATGTTGGAGCACTTCGCGAAGGTTATGTATTAGACCATATCAAAGCCGGTAAAGCCATGACGATCTATCATGATCTGAAGCTTGATAAACTTGACTGCACAGTTGCGATCATCAAGAACGCACGCAGTAACAAAATGGGAAAGAAAGACATCATTAAGGTAGAATGCCCGATTGAGAATCTTGATCTGGATATTCTCGGTTTCATTGACCATAACATCACTGTAAACATCATCAAAGATGAAAAAATCGTAGCAAAGAAAGATCTGAAACTTCCAAAACAGGTTGTTAACGTGATCAAATGTAAGAATCCTCGCTGCATTACCTCTATCGAGCAGGGGCTTGATCAGATTTTTGTTCTTGCAGACAAAGAGAAAGAAGTTTACAGATGTAAATATTGTGAAGAGAAATACACAGGTAAACGCAACAAATAATTTTGTTAATACCTCTTATTAATCATTACATAGCCGGAAGCTCCAGGTTTCCGGCTATCTTTTTACTCTCATAAAAGAAACCGTTCCCACATGTCCACAATCAGAAAAACTCCCGTTGCCTATGTAACTATGCTACACAGACAACGAGAGCCTCTTATTTTTATTTCTTCTATTATATACACCTTATACGCAATCAGACCGATAAGCCGGGTTATGTCATTGAGTGATCATCTGTCTAGGCCTTACGTTGCCATAAGGCTCGAGCGACCCACCTGAAAGCACGACGGGCAGCCGTATCGCTTTCTATTCGGTCTTGCTTCGAATGGAGTTTACATGTGCCCGGCCTGTTACCAGGACGGCGGTAGTCTCTTACACTACCTTTCCACCCTTACCCCAACAAGTGAGGCGGTTTATTTCTGTTGCACTGGTCTGGGAGTCACCTCCACCGGACGTTATCCGGCATCCTGCCCTGCGAAGCCCGGACTTTCCTCGTCTGAACCCTTTCGTCTGTTCAGCCGCGATCACCTGGCCTGGTTGCGCAAGTGCTATTCTAGCACGTTTTTTTTCACTTGTAAACAATTATTTACACATTAAAACAGCTTCCGCCAATGAACTCTCTCAGAATAGAATTATGTGGCACTGCCTCACTCGGCACCGGAACAAAATATTCAAAGAATTTCAATAACCGCTTTGCTTCGATATATTCCGGCTCACTTTTATCAATCCCAAACAGCAACGGCTCTGCATAAACTTTCAGACATGCCAGTTCATAGATCAGCGCAGAATTAAACATTGCATCTGCCTCTTCCTGGAACGGGAAAATATTCTGTTCCTCTCCCCTTCGCACAGACGACCATCTCGCGATTGTCTCTTTCGCAGAAGTTCCTCTGGTACGCGCATCCCTTACAATTCTACGGATCAGGCGTCCGTCTGTGGTCGGAATCCGGTTGTGTTCATCAATATTCAACTGTGTCAGTGCACTGATATAAATCTTAAATTTGCTTTCCTTTGGCAGAGCATAACTAAGCTTATCATTCAATCCATGAATTCCCTCGATTACCAGAACATCATCCTTCTCCAGCTGCAGGAAATCGCCTTTATACTCTCTTGTACCTGTCTTAAAATTAAATACCGGCATTTCCACACGTTTTCCATCCAGAAGTGCAAGCATATCTTCATTAAATTTCTCTACATCAATCGCTTCCAGACATTCGAAATTCTTTTCGCCAAACTCATCTACCGGTGTGAGATGACGATCTACAAAATAATTATCCACAGCAATAGGATGTGGTTTCATTCCATGTGCCGCAAGCTGAATAGACAATCTGTGAG
This sequence comes from Blautia sp. CGZ-1-C1, assembly GCF_056504575.1. NCBI lineage: Bacteria > Bacillati > Bacillota > Clostridia > Lachnospirales > Lachnospiraceae > Blautia > Blautia sp. CGZ-1-C1. The sequence goes on along the minus strand of NZ_JBWLUT010000145.1, from coordinate 4,630 downwards.
AAAATGTAGTCTTGCCCGATGAAGACGGTCCCGCAATCATCACAAATTTCTTATTTCGCTCAGAAGCAATTCTGGCAGCGATTTCTGAAATTTTTGCTTCCTGCATCGCCTCCTGAATCAGTAGAATATCCTGAATGCCACCTCTGGTGACCTTTTCATTCAGTTCTCCGACCGTTGCAATATCCAGCTTATCCCCCCACTCCTGAGACTCCTTCTGTACATGAAAAACTTTTTCACGAGGCTTAAATTCCGGCACTTTATCCGGTTCTTTCTGTGTTGGAAGCTGAAGAACAAATCCACCCTCATACAAAAACAGGTCAAATGTTTTGATAAATCCAGTATGATTTGCCATAAAGCCATAGAAATAATCTTCAAAGCTCTCAATACTGTAAAGATTTACCTTAGATCCTCTGCGGTAATTAAACAGCAGTTCCTTGTCATACATATGATGTTTGTGAAAAAGCGCAACTGCCTCACTAGTGCTCACACTTCTCTTCACAATCGGGAGATTCGCATCTACAATTTTATGCATCTGTGCCTTTACCCGGTCTATAAAATCCTGGGTCAGTTCCATAGGACCTTTCATTGTAAAATAATATCCATCTCCAATAGAATAATGGATCACTACTTTGTCAATATTCTCCTGACCGGCTACATCATAAATCGCTTTCAGCAAGATCATAGTCGCACTTCTGCAATAGGTTTTATGACCGATCGGATCCTTTGTCGTCACAAACCGGATCTCACAGTCTGATTTCAGATGTTTATGAAGTTCTCTCAATCTCCCATCTGCCATTACCAGAATCACCGGTGCTTCTGTAGTACCTTCATATTCTTTCACAATATCCCCATAGGAAATCCCTTCCGTATACTGTTTTGTCTCTCCCTGTATCGTAACATTATACATTTTCTGTTCCATAAAACCTGCCTCCATTTCCAATATACTAACAAGGCAGCCATCCAACATCTATACCAGACAGCCGTCTGACTGCTCGACAAGTTAAGATTATTAACAGTTACTGTAGGCAAAAGCCCGTATCACAAAATCGTGTACGGGCTCTTTACTTTCGCGCAGGAAATCTTCAGATTCGGAAATGCCTGCGTCAGCTCTTTCTTCATTGCATCCATAAAAACATACTCAGTTCCGTAGTGTCCGGCATCAATCAATGCCATTCCCTGCGCAACGGTATCAATTCCTGTATGATGATCGATATCACCGGTCACGTACACATCCGCACCTGCCTTGATGGCATCCTGGATCATGCTTTTACCTGATCCTGTACAGACGGCTGCACGTTTTACTTTTCCGTCCAGATCTCCGTAAACCTTTACATCATTTAATTTCAGAGATTCTTTGACAAGTTTCGCATACTCCCTCAGAGTCATCTCCTGAGGAAGTTCACCGACTCTTCCGAATCCCTGTGTCTCACCATTTCTCTCTTCCGTTACAGAAAGTACTTCTGCATCGTGCATCTTTGTATATTCAGCGCTCAAGTCAGCCATACCCAACACATCATAATTCGTATGCATCGCATAATAGACAATGCCTTTCTGAATCAGCGTAATGATCTTTCTCCCGGTAAAACTGTGATTATTGATCTTCTTAATCCCGGAAAAAATCATCGGATGATGGGTAATGATCATGTCTGCCCCATTCTCTATCGCCTCTGCCAGCGTCTCCTCTGTCAGATCCAGCGCCAGGAACACATGGCTGATCTCATTTGTGTCGTCTCCTGTGAGAAGTCCTACATTGTCCCAGTCCTCGGCTGCATCTGCAGGATATTTTTTCTCAAGCCAGGAGGTCAGTTCATATGCTTTCATATTCTTTCAAAGCGGCAATAATAGCTTGCCTTTCCTCCTCTACCTCACCAGCCCGTTTCTGAGCATTTGGTGCATTTTTTAATTTTTCAAGAATTTCATCGCGGATTCGAAGCTCTCTGTCCAGATATTCCTTCAGAACCGGATGTTTTCGTTCAAGGAGAAGTCCGCCAAACCACTCTTCTAAAGTATAAGGCGTATCCGGAAGAATATTCTCCTCTTCTCCATGAATCACTTTCATCATAGGATAAAATTTGCCATCTTCCCGGATCAGTTCTTCCTCCACGATCTGCCATCCGATTTCTCTGATAAACCTACGAAAATGCGGGATATCTGACTGCGGCTGCAAAATCATTTCCTTAAAGCTCTCTCTGGCCTCTTTGCCATCAGTAAGAATCCTCTCCATCAGAGGGCCGCCCATTCCTGCAATCACAAGAGTGTCACCCTCCCCCGGTTTCAAAGCCTCAAGTCCATCGGAAAGTCTGGTTTCTATGTACGCATTCAGTCCATACTGCGAAATATGCTCCTGCGCTCTTGACAATGGTCCTTTTCTTACGTCCATTGCAATCGCTTTCGGAATTTTTCCATCCAGATAAAGAGCTACAGGCAGATATCCATGATCGCATCCCACATCTACGAGTCTGTTTCCCCTGGTCACCAGGCCTGCTATCGCAGACAAACGTAATGAAAGCTGCATAACAGGCTCCTTAGTCCAGATAATCTTTCAGCTTGCGGCTGCGGCTCGGATGACGAAGCTTACGGAGAGCCTTTGCCTCAATCTGACGGATACGTTCTCTTGTTACATTAAATTCCTTACCAACTTCCTCCAGTGTTCTGGCACGTCCGTCATCCAGGCCGAAACGCAGACGTAATACTTTCTGCTCTCTGTCTGTCAGTGTGCTCAGTACTTCTACCAGCTGCTCTTTCAGAAGTGTAAATGCTGCTGCATCTGCCGGTACCGGCACATTATCATCCTGAATGAAATCTCCAAGATGGCTGTCCTCTTCCTCACCGATAGGTGTCTCCAGAGATACCGGCTCCTGAGAAATTTTCAGAATCTCACGTACACGTTCTACAGACATGTCCATCTCTGCCGCGATCTCTTCTGGCGTAGGTTCACGTCCAAGCTCCTGCAGTAACTGACGGGAAACGCGGATCAGCTTGTTGATTGTCTCAACCATATGCACCGGAATACGGATAGTACGTGCCTGGTCTGCAATCGCTCTTGTGATTGCCTGACGGATCCACCATGTCGCATAGGTACTGAATTTATAACCTTTACGATAATCAAATTTCTCAACCGCTTTGATAAGACCAAGGTTTCCTTCCTGGATCAGGTCAAGGAAAAGCATTCCACGTCCTACATATCTCTTCGCAATGCTGACAACAAGACGAAGGTTTGCCTCTGCCAGACGTTTCTTGGCAGCTTCATCACCCTTCTCCATTCTCTTGGCAAGTTCAATCTCTTCCTCAGCGGAAAGAAGCGGAACTTTACCGATTTCTTTCAGATACATACGAACCGGATCCTCAATGCTTACACCTTCCGGAACAGAAAGATCGATCTTATCAAGCTCAATCTCTTCCTCATCCAGTTTATCGATGTCTGCATCGTCATCATCCAGAATCATATCATCTGCGTTGCCATCTGTAATTCTAAGCACATCCACTCCACTGGCTTCAAGAAAGTCAAATACTTTCTCCATCTGTTCAACTCCCAGTGGCTGGTCTTTAAAGAAGTCATTGATCTCCTGGTATTCCAGTACATTCTTTTTCTTCTTGGCAAGCTCCAGAAGTTCTACCAGTTTTTCACTGAATTTACCCATATTCATTTCCATATGTGCTCTATACCTCCATATAGTGTTTATATTTTATCCTTATTCGAAAGAAATATGCAGCTGCTGCCGTTTTCTTCCGAGATCTTCCAATTCTTTCTTTGCTTTTACAAGTTCCTGCAGTCCCTGGATATCTGTCGGATCCCAGGTTCTGTTTCTCTCCTTAAGACTCTCGTCCTTAATTCTGAGTACAGCATCCGAAAAAGCCCGGTTCTGTTCCTCAGGAGTCTCCAGATGGATTGTCGCATTGAAAAGGGAAGAAACTTCTCTCTGCTCTTCGCTGTCAATAAAAGCATTCATCAGTCTGGCCGGATTCACATCTCCGTCCTTATGCTGCTGATAGAGCATCTCTGCCACCTGTCTGTATAGCGGAACCACGAAATCCGAAGGCTGGATATATTTCTCAACCGTATCGAAAATGCCTGGATAAGTTACCAGCCAGGTAAGCATCAGCTTCTGTGCTTTCTCCGCTGCGCTCTCCTTCTTCTTTGACTGTACTGTACCTACGGGCTTCGGCTGGATCCTCTGTTCTGCCGGAGTCCCTTTCATAGCAAGGGCAGCAACTCTCTTTTTCAGATCCTCCACACTGATTCCACTGCTTCTGTAATCTTTCACAATTGCTTCTATATAAAGATTTCTCTCCAGTTCATCTGAAAGTTCCAGCAACATCTGCGCACACCGTTCAAAGAAACGGTTCTGTCCCTGCGGTTCCTCCATTGGGAACTCCCGCTCTGCCATATGAACGCGGAACATAAAGCTGTCCATAGCCTGTTCCAGACGTTTCTCAAACTCCTCAGCTCCAAGTGCCTTGATAAATTCATCCGGATCCTTGTGCGGCCTGAGATTCACCACCCTGGAAGAAACGCCGGCCTCCCGAAGAATCGGAATCGCACGAAGTGCAGCCCTCACACCCGCATCGTCACTGTCATATAACAGTAAAACCTCCTGTGTATAACGCTTGATCAGGCTTGCATGTCCTG
>NZ_JBWLUT010000144.1:0-29999 GCF_056504575.1 Blautia sp. CGZ-1-C1 | reverse complement strand
GGTTTCGCGTGATAGATACCTGTTCATATTATTTTGAAGATATATAAGGTGTTTTTGTTCATTTTGTGAATGATTATATTGAGCAAGCAGTTCTGTTTTCTGCTTAAGCAATGTAGCATACTTTTTTTTGAGCTGGCTGGTTTTCAGAGCATGAATATCAATACCATTTTCGTGAAGAATATGTTCAGCACCAGAGAAAAGGATAATTCTCGATTCATATTTGCGAAAATATCTTTCGGGATCTTTGGATGCTTGATAATGTTCGTATATTCATAATAAGAATACATACCTGAAATCTGAAATTGATAATAAATATACTCCAAGCCGTACTACACCATTATCATATAGTGAGTGAGAGTATGTTGAAAAATTAAAATCTCAACTCAGGAATGAAGCACCAATTGATAAACTTATGGAATCTCTGGAATCTAAAGAAAGTCAATGGGGAGAATCTGATCCACTGGATATGGATGAGAACTTAGTTCACGAAAAAACAACATTTGGAAAGTCTGATACTATCAGTGCATAACTTCTGTTAATTAGAAACATGAACGGAGGTCTTTTTATAAGACTTCCGTACAACCACCTCTCATAGAATCAATTTTATGCTGAGAATCCTTATATATAGCCTTAAATTTCCAACGAAAACCATGCACCCTAACAACTTTACCCTGAAAGCATTTGCGTTGAAATTTGATGGTTATTTCATTAATATATTGTGAAGAAACGAGTATAAGATGACTGCTGCCTATTGTATTTTTATACTGATTAGAAAACGAGGATTATTTCATTATCAAAATTTAATAAAATAGGTTGTATTCTAGCTAGAATAAGTATATACTATAGGCAAAGCTATAGATGAAACTATATTATCTTTAGAAAGAGGTGGAGATTATGACAATAGATACAAACACAATGGTATCAATAACAGAAGCTAACCAAAATTTTTCGAAGGTAACAAGAGTTGTAGATGAACATGGAACGGCAGTAATCCTAAAGAACAATGTCCCAAGATATCTTGTAATTGATTTCAGCAAGGCAGAAGCACAGAAAATAGCAGACATAGAAGATGTGACAGCAATTTCAGAACGATTAATTAAACAGAATATGGAAGCATATAAGGAGCTTGCTAAATGATAATTCTCAGCAAAGAACAAGTACTAATGATGCACAGGCAGTTAATAACTGCAACTGGTGGAAGTGATGGAATCAGAGATGAAGGAATGCTAGATTCTGCATTGTTGAATCCTTTTCAGTCATTTGGAGGAGAAGAACTTTATCCAAGTATTCAAGCTAAGGCAGCACAAATTAGGGTATTGTTCCAGGACTGTGAAAATAGAAGATGGGAAAATTATATCTGATAAAATATCTGATTAAAATCGGTTGAAAAATCTGTAGTATATTTCGAGGTTGCAGAAGCGTTTATCCAGAGCAGGAAAGAGAATATCCTCTTATATCAGGCACTTTCGGATGAATTTAATGGAATTTCAAAAATAATATTTTTAAAACCTGATAGGACAGAGGACATGATTGTTGATTGATCTGTCCTGAGGAGCTGGAAATTATTGACAGCCGTATCATGTAAAATACATGGTACGGCTATTTTTAGTACCTAGAATATTTTATAGCACCTTGCCGGGTAATCATGAAAAGCATGGAAGTGTTCAAACTAATCTTTTGGGGATTTTCTGAGATTGTTAAAAAAAATTGCAACTTTTTTGGGAGTTTGCACGTCTAATAAGTAGAAGCACATAAAGAAAAGCTTTTATACAATATTTCCTGATGACCGGTCTGATATAGGAGAAGGGAGACGACAATGAATGAGATTTTGATACGAAAAGCAAAGAAAGGCGATAAAGATGCTTTTTGTCGGCTTATAGATGAGAATGTACAGAGTATGTACAAGGTTGCAGCGGCATATCTGAAAAATGATGAAGATGTTGCGGATGCAATACAGGATACGATTCTTTCCTGCTATGAAAATTTGAAAAGTCTGAAACAGAACAGATATTTCAAGACATGGATGATCCGAATTCTGATCAATAAGTGCAAGGACATGATACAGAAGAAAAAGCTGGTTACTTATACGGATCAGATGCCGGAAACGCCTTTTCACGAAGAAAAATATGCAGCAATGGAATGGATCCAGGCCTTAGAGCCATTGGACAGTAAATACCGCTTGGTTGTTCTTCTATACTATATGGAAGGATTTGGTATCCGGGAAATCAGTGACATTCTGGATATGAAGGAAAGCACTGTAAAATCTCGTCTTTATCGTGGCAGAAAACAGATTGCAGAGATGTATGGATATAAGGTTAAGGAGGGACGTGCCTAATGATGACTTTAAATTATAATGAGAAAGACTTCCAGAAAAAACTTCAAAAGGACATAGAAATGCCGGAAATCGTGCATGAACATATTAATCAGGCATATCGTTTGATTGAAAATAACGCTGTTTTACAGAAAAAAGCATCAAAGGATCCATATCATTGGATGAAAAGTGGAGGCAGGATAGCAGGAGGGATGGCAGCGGTACTGGCAGTAGGATTTGTATTCTGTGCAATCAATCCGGTAATGGCAAAAAATATCCCGGTTGTAGGAGGACTCTTTGAAATTTTACAGGATAATGTGAGTTTCTTTGGTGACTTTTCAGATCATGCAACAACTTTGGAAGCTGTTGATGGAACGAAGACAGATAGCAGTGAAACAGACGGAGCCAAGACAGATCATGCCAATAATGATGCTATTTACACTAAGACAGCAGATGGGCTGACAATTACATGTTCTGAGGTATATGCAAACAGCCAGGCAATTTATGTGACTATGCAGTTTAAAAGTGATAAACCGTTCCCAGAAACAGAAACTGGGGCGGAAAGTGGAACACCAGTCATTGATCTGGATATGACAGGGGGTGTGGACTTTAATTCAGAGGCTAGCCCGGTAATTGACGGTCAAGTGGAAGGAAAATTTCTGGATGATAACACCTATGCATGTATTTTCCGTTATGATTTGGCTGAAGCCGCAAAAGATTATACGGAATATAATGAGAAATACAATGAAATGACACAGCAGGTAATGGATGAGATGGGAATAACTCAGGCGGACTTAGATGATCAGACGGATGAAGGTTATGCGCTGCTGGAAGAGTTTATCAATAAATTGTCTGAACGTGGTGGAGAATATCAGAAGTACATTAAAGATATTGATATTCCAGATACCTTTAACCTGCATCTGGATATTACGAAGGTAAGAGGACTGGAAGCAAACTATCAGTGGTCAGAAGAGGATGAGAAAAAATATGGAAGGGATGCTGGCTACTACAAATATGAAGGTGACTGGAGCTTCGATATCCCGGTTACGGTAGATGATTCCCAGACAGAAGTATTGGAACTCAATGATACAAACGATGCAGGTATTGGACTTAAATCGGTGATTCGTACTCCATATGAATTGACGGTAAATGAACTTTATAAGGAAGGTTCCAACAGTGATTGCTTTATGGTAGCTCTTGATGCCAATGGAAACACACTTCCGTACAATGAGTCTACTGGAAACTGTAATAACTTCGCAATTCAGGACAGAGATATTTCTACGGTAGACATTTATTTTCTGGATTATGTCCAGTATATGGATGAGCTGAAAGGCCAGCAGAATTTTGATAATCCTACGAAAGAGGATGGACAAAAATGGAAAAAACTTCTGGAGGAGAATGCGAAGTACCATAAGACATTGCATTTTGACAATGACAATGTAAAAAACTAGTTGATATAAAAGAAAGATGAATAAGATATGAGACAAAAAGAAGTGATGGGGCAATCAATAAGAACTTCAAAATCGGCAAGACCCGGAACAATTACTTATGTGCCGATAGACAAGTCTGAATTCAGATCTACTGTATCTTCAGACAAAAAGAAAAACAAAATTATGAAAATAGTTGTAATGCTTATAGTGATGATTTTGGTTATGAGCTGTTGTGTGTATGCAGGTATATCTTATTATTACTCATATCACTTCTTTTTGGGTACGACCATCAATGGAATTGACAGTTCAAATAAGACAGCTTATGAAGTTGAGCAGGAGATTGCAGGGAAAAAGGATAACTATGTTATTCAGGTAAGTGCAAGGATGCAGGAACCTCAGACTATTACAGGGAAAGACATTGATTATCAATATGTATCCAGCGGGGAAATCCTTCAGCTGCTGAAGACTCAGAAACCATGGGAATGGATCAGAGGTTTTTTTGAAACGAAAAATTATATGGTTCAAGAAGAGACTGTTTTCAGTCGGGAAAAGCTGGAGAAACAGGTAAGTTCACTAAATTGTGCCAAAAAAGAGAATCAGATGGCACCGGAAAATGCGTATGTAAGTTTTGCTAATTCAGAATTTACTATTGTGCCAGAGACAGAAGGCAGTGAATTAAATGCCAGGGAAGCTTATCAGATGATAAGCGGAGCAATTGATAATGAGGCGGCAGATGTAGATCTGGGAAGTAATCCAAAGGCTTATAAGAAAGCAGATGTGACGAAAGAAAGTTCAGAACTTCAGAATATGGTAAATACATATAATAACCTGACAAAAGCAAATATCACATATACATTTGGAGATGAAATGGTAACACTTGACGGGAATACCATCAAAAACTGGCTGCAGTTTGACGAGAAAGGGCAGCTGCTTCCGGATGATGGAGCCTTCCGGCAGCACGTAGTGGATTATGTGGCACAGCTTGCAGCAGATCATGATACAGTTGGCACTGAAAGACAATTCCAGACCACGAGCGGAAGGACTGTGTATGTATATGGTTCCGCCTATGGGTGGAAGATTGATCAGGACAAGGAATCAGCACAGCTCATGCAGGAAATTCAGTCGGGAACCCAGACAACCAGGGAACCGGTATATTCTATGAGGGCAAATGCACATGGGATTAATGATCTCGGAGATACATATATAGAAGTAGATCTTACAGAGCAGTATATGTGGTATTATCAGAATGGAAACATTATTTTTCAATCAGAAATCGTATCCGGACTGCCAGATGATCCGGATAGAAAAACACCCCCTGGAATATTCACACTGGATTCAAAGAGCAGTCCGTCCGTGCTGCGAGGTGAAATGACAGCTAATGGAACCTATTCTTATGAACAGCTGGTAACGTACTGGATGCCATTCAATGGAGGAATTGGTTTTCATGATGCAGACTGGCAGCCGTACTTTGGTGGTGACAGATATCTTACAGGTGGTTCTCATGGGTGCATCAATCTTCCACCAGAGAATGCCGGACAGCTTTATAGTCTTATTCAGTATGATGTCCCGATAATTTGTTTTTACTAATTCTATATTCAAGATGTACAGGACAGGAGCTAAGTTGTAATGCTGTTGGCTCCTGTTCTTCATTGTCAATAGTATCAGCCTGGCACATGATCACCATTTCGGTAATCCAGAACAAAGCAGACTTGATATGGAAGTGGCAGAGCGATTGGTAAAAGCTAGAAATCTCTTCCTTTCGTACCATGTAACAGCTTCTCTGCCAGGGAAATCAGGAACCCTTACAATAGAAGCTGATATTACCGGAAATACTGATGACGTTTCAAAGGGAGTTCTGAAAAAATGCAATATATCAGAAAAAGACATCTGCTCCTGGTTTGGCGGGAAAGATGGATGGGAAAAATCTGTAACAGATGAAACGGTCTGGGAAAATAAAGAAAAAGGACTGCAGTTATTTATTTCGGATGGGATGATAGAGTGTGATGGATTAAGTGAAAAAGATCTGGGATTTTTAGGCGAGAATACGGAAGATGAGAAATTAAATATTATAAATCAACTGTTTTCCAAAGCTGATTTATCTGGAACTTCTGTAAGAAAACCAATTAGCGACATGACAGAAGGATATGATTATTACGACACAGAAGTTCTGTTGAATGGAATACCGGCAGGTGGACTTTCTCAGTATCATTATCAGGGAAGCACAGGATTTGGTCTCAAGCCTGAAGACTGCTATTTCAAAATACCAATCCCGCTTCAGGTGAAAGGAGAAAGAAACAGTTACTATGCTTCCCATGGAAGAAATTATGAAATCGGTGGAACAATATGTAAAAGAAGGAAAAATTGGATTTTTTACGGAAGAGGACACGACGGAAAAAACAGAACCAATCACGATTCCAGTTACGAAAATCCGTCTGAAATATTATATTGATGAAACTGCAGATGGAATTGTTTACAGACCTGTATGGAGTTTTTGCTGTCCTTACCAATGGAAGGATTCACCAGAAGAACAGGAATTGTTTTATATAGACGGAGAAACCGGAGCTTTGATCAGGGACGCATTCGGATGGTAGACAATCATAAACAAGGTATCCGCAGAGTAGAAAATTATTTACACGCCATAGGTATTGGAAAAAACCTATGGCGCTTTTTATACAGGAAATCAAAACTATTCTCACAGAATAGTTTTGGTTTCCTTTTTTGCTGTTACAACTGCAATACAGAATTTAATGTATAAATTAACCCTATATTATTCACGGCATAGCCGTGAATAATATAGGTTAAACTGAGATGATAAAAAAAGAATTGACAATTGTATTCTACAGTTGTAGAATACAATTAACTTCTACAGATGTAGAAAATAAAATTCTAGGAGAATCCACGATGAAGACAAAATTTATGACACTTATGACGGTAGCAACACTTGGGATTTTTTCAGCTGCAACGGTTATGGCAGCAGGAAATAACGATTTCTATACACAGCCGCCGGCTGGATCTGAATGGGAAAAAGCAGATACTGAAGGTACCTATGCAAGCTATACGAACGGAAATGATTATGTAAATATCTATAAATATTCGCTGGAGGATGTCAAAACAGGGATTGCCAAATGCAATGACACATACGATGCCTGCTATCAGACAATTTATTCAGAGGGAAATAGCCTGTATATGGCAGTGGGATATGCAAAAGATGCAGATGACATCAGTGACGTCAGAAAATTTGTAGAATATATTTCTTATCCCGGAAATCCTTCGCTTACCAGACAGGAGAACGAAAACCAGACAGATGATTCTTCTGATGATTCTGATAAGGCAACTACAGATACTGCCAGTCAGAAGTCAGGAGGAGATTCAGATATCCTTACTACCTCCCCAATGACATTAGTTGACAGTGATGGAAATACCATTGAGATTAATTACATTCTTCACAAAGATTATTCTTGTGAATATCGTGGAGATGATGGAATGAACTATACCGATAATGGGGATGAAACTTATACCGACGAAAATGGAAATACCTACTCAGCTCTGAATGATGACACTCATCATCTGGGACATACGTTGGAACAGCATGATCTTCAGGATGCAAACGGTAATACTGTGACGGTTACGGAAACTACAAATGGTGATTATTATTTCCAGGACGAAAATGGTACAGGATTTACGGACAACGGAGACGGGACATGGAGTGATGAAAATGGCAACAGTTATACAGAAATAGACTGATAGTGGTTAGTAGCTGCAGGAATGGCAAGGACATTTGCGAATTGTGCAAAAGCCCTTGCCATTTCCGTGAACCGTGGTAAAATAGAATTATTCCTACATTTGTAGAAAATATGTAACAGGAGGTATGAAAAAGTGAAAAAAACTTACCAGAGACTTCCGGAATCAGAGCTGGATATTATGCTCGTTCTTTGGAATAATACTCCGCCAATGACCAGACCGGAGATTGAGAAAGTGATCAATATGAAGAAAAAGCTTGCATCAACAACAATTTTGTCATTGCTGACCAGATTGGAAAACAAAAATTTCGTGGAAGTGACGAAACAGGGAAAAATGAATCTGTATACACCCTTGGTTTCGCAGTCAGATTATCAGGCACATGAAAGCCAGAGTGTTCTTGAGAAACTTTATGGGAATTCACTAAAAAAGTTTGTAACTTCACTTTATCATGGAAAGAAGATCAGCTCGGAAGAAGTCCAGGATCTCAGTGAATTTCTTAAGAACCTGGAGGACAGGGAGGAATAGCGAATTATGGATGTTCTTGTTCTGCACATTCTGAAACTGAATATTATTGCAGCAGTAGTAATTTTACTGGTAAAAGTGCTTGCGACTCTGTTTAAAGGACGTGTATCAGCGAGATGGAAGTACTTTATCTGGCTGTTGATTACGATAAGCCTTTGTGTTCCGGTGCGCCTTCCGGAGAATCTGGCACTGGTGGATTTCAAAGTACTTAGAAGCAGTCAACAGAATACGCAAAACCCGAAGATAACGGATTACGCAGTCAGACCAGAGGAAAGTCAGAAGATAACAGAAACCGTATCATCTGCGAGCAATGACATGAAAAATCTGACAGAAATCCCGGAACAAAAGAGAACTGTCAGGTACGAATCAGATAAATGGCTGGGAATTGTGGCTGTGATTTTTGTTGCTGTCTGGCTGAGTGTAGCGGTACTTAAACTGACAGGAGAATTGCTGGCATATTATTTTTCTATAAGGAATCTGGAACGGATGAGTCTGCAGGTAAGTGATACGGTGAGTATTCAGATGTACCGTGCAGCATGTCAAAAGAAGCACGTACGCAGAAGACCGGAGCTCAGGCAAAACGCAGGTCTTACCACACCGCTTCTTGCGGGACTTTTTCATACAAAATTGTATCTACCAGCAACCGGGTATTCAGCAGAAGAAAGAAAACTTATCTTTTACCATGAACTTACACATTACTGTCATCGGGATCTCTGGTATAAGATGCTCCTTCGAATCTGTGCATCGATATACTGGTTCAATCCCTTTCTTCTTATCATGCTGAAAGAAGCGGATAAGGATATTGAGAATCTGTGTGATACAGCAGTTGTTCGCAGAGTTAATAAAAAAGAACATAAATTATATCGACAGCTGCTTCTCAGGACAGTGGCCATGGAAAATCAGATTCCATATGTGTCAGCAAGTCTTAATGACAGCGAAATGGTGTTTAAAGATCGGATTCTGTATATGGTGAACATTCGGAAGCTTCGCAGAGGAATTCTTCCGGGAATTCTTGTGACGTTGCTGCTTGCAGGCGGTAATCTGGTATTTAATGTTTCTGCCGGGACAGATACAGTTTCAGTAGAGACGGAGAAGTCTGGTATTGAAAAAAATGCAGATCCAGAGAAAAATAATGTACCGGATTACGCACCGTTTTCTGAAATGGTAACTATGCAGAAAGCTGCTGAAACACAGGACGAAGGAGAAGTGACAGAGACTGCAGATACAGAGGATTCTGTAGACGAAGAGGAAAAAACAGATGCGGAAACAAACGATGAACCTGTCATGGAAAACAGCGGACAGGTAAGTGAAACGACCGATGATGGAATTACCTCTGACAATAACGGGTCTGTTTCATCTTATGAGAGTCTGCCAGCAGGCGTACCATATACCAGTGGATTCAGTACTGCCTCCGGTGTAGCATCAATTGTAGCACCGGGTGGAGGAGATGAAGAATCCAGAGTTCTTTACGATAACGGAGATGGGACCTATTCTGATGATTATGGGAGCCGATACAGTTATCAGGGAGATGGAAACTGGGCAGATGCTAATGGCAATTCATATCGTACCTGGAATGACGAAGATTATTATTCCGGAAACCAACTGGAACAGCATGAACTCCAGGGCAGTAACGGTACCGTTACTGTAAAAGAAACAACAAACGGAGATTATTACTATTGTGACGCAGATGGGGTCGGATACACAGACAATGGTGATGGCACCTGGACGGATGAGAATGGGAACATCTATACAGAATAAACAAAGAAGCAGGACAATGGGGATGCTACCCAATGCCCTGCTCCTTTGTTTTTATTCAAAATGAAGTTTCTTAAATCTTTGAAGCCGCAAAATGCTGCAAGCTCTTTCTTTGATTTTGATGTTGTGCAAAAAACCAAAATCTGTTTGGATACCGTTGATGATTCCGGCTCCTGTCTGTCAGCTAGATTTTCCAATGGGATAAATTTACTGGATTTACGCACAAGGCTGTAACATTCGTTGATTAAGATACGGATTAACCAGGTCCGGGCATAGTTATCGTTTTTTAATGTACCGACGTTGGAAAAAGCCTTCACAATTGTATATGGGTAAGAAGTAAGACAGGTGTATAATGTCAACAGAGGGGAAAGATTTATTTCCTCTATTATTAAAAAAATAAAGTTTATTTGGGGATATTTTGAAAAACTGTACGTCTAATCTATGTAAATGAAAATTGCCGGCCGGCTAAAAAAGGTGGTGTTAAAGTGACCAAAGAAGAATTAGGGACGTTGATTCTCAATTCAGAGAGACAATTGTATTCTACTGCCAAAACAATTTTAATTAACGATCAAGATTGTGCGGATGCTATTCAGGAAACGATTGTTAAGGCATTTTCAAAGATTGGAACTTTGAGAAATGACAAATATGCCAAGACTTGGTTGATTCGTATATTGATCAATGAGTGTTATCTCTTTTGAGAAAGTCGAGTAAACTTGTTTCTTTGGAAGGGATGAGTGAAATGACAGAAATTGAGACAGATCAGAGAACTGACTATAGCGACTTGTACAGAGCCGTAAAGTTCTTTGAAAGAAGAATTACGAATGCCAGTTATTCTGTACTATATTGAGGATTTCAACATAAAAGAGATTGCGCAGATTCTTGAGATAACCGAGGGAGCAGTTCAAAAAAGACTTGCCAGAGCACGGGGAAAGCTTAAGCGTAATTTACAGGAAAGTGAGGAGTTGACAGTATGAGGTTAGAAGATATGAAAAAAGATATTCCTGAAACTCCGGAGTTCATCCACACGATGATCCAAAGCGAAGTGAAAAAACAGCTACAGGACACGAAGGTGGTTAATATTCAGACAAGGAGAGTGAAAAAATGGACAGGTGCCAGAGTGGCTGGCAGCAATAGCCGTATGTGTATTGGCTACATCGACCATAGTCTATGCAGGTACCAAATTATATCATATGTTTTTAGAAAAACAAAGGAGCCTACAGTATCGTAACGGGAATTAAGGCGGATGGCAGCACAGGGAAAATTAATCTTCCTGAAAGAATTCATGATATAGATATCTCAGCAGGATATATTCCAGAAGGAATGGAATGGATTGATGAATTTCATCTGGAATATCCTGAGCATGATCGAACCGGAGGATTCAGCTTTGCATCTGTGCTTTTAGACGAGGATGATTTGAGCAAAGTAATGCAAGATAAGAATGTTGTTGACTGTGAGGAACGAACTTTTGGCAATTATGAAGGTGTATATCTTAAATATAATGACCTGGCAGAGGATGGATTTTTTAATCAAAGGATTTACCTTCTTCGCCCAGATGTATATCGTGTAATTACTGTTTATATCGGTGATGATATTTCAAAAGAGGATGCCATTAAAGTGGTAGAAAACCTTGTAATCACTGAAAATGATACAATGATTGAAACCGCTGGTTTGTATACGTGGAGCGAAATGGTATCCCCTGAAGAATCATCGGGAGAAGCAGTGATGACTTCTATTGCAGATAATAAATTGCTAATGCATCAGATTGGGGAAGTGTTTGATATATCAGCATCTGGTGAAGACAGAGATGGCAACTATATTGAAAATGATAAAATTTTCAGTTTGTGTTGATGCTGTTCAGGTGGAGGACAATCTGCAGCTGCTTGGTCAGAATAATGTGCCGGAAGAATGGACTGATGCAGTTGGAACTGATGGAAATTTAGTAAATAATACGCTGTCTTATATTAAGTCCGGTAATGGCATTGATTCAGTGGATGAGATTGTAAAAACAGAAAGTGTGAAACAAAAGCTCGTCTATGCGACAGTTACTTATACCAATAAGTCAGATGAAGAAATTAACCATATGCTTTATATTGGTACATTGCTGTTGATGGACCATGAAGATGGATCATATCAAATTTACGATCCGACAGAACCGTCCGGAGATGACTACGATCGTGTTATATGGGATGGTGTTGCACGTACAGCTGAAATGACATACAACAGTATATCAGAGGATTATGGAAATGGAGGAAACTATATTTCTTCATTAAAACCTGGTGAAGAGTATACAGGTGAATATGGCATGGATCGTAACTGAGAATGACTTGAATAATATGTATCTGAATTTTAACGGTGATGGAGCTGCATATGAGTTTTCAGATTCAATGTTAAAAACAGGATTGGTGGACATATATCAGTAATGAAAATCTTATTATAGAGAAGAGGCTGTCCGTAGTGGGCAGCTTCTTTTAGATGCAGCGTTCGGTACGGATTGCTTAAAAACATCATTCCAGATGCGATACTCTATCATTAACCTGCCAAACATCAATCTGGGACAGTTGCAGATAATTCTTGCCGCAGCAGGCTTGCTCTCCGTATTAGCAACGGTTAGCTGTACGCTATTCCTGTCTGCGAAGTTTAAAGATACCCTGACGGTTTTACTGATCTCTATTGTGGTTCTTTTCATGCCGCTTTTTGCTTATGTGGCGATGGGAGCAACATGGTTCTCCACCATACTTCCATCTGCCGGAATTGGTATGCAGAACAATTTCCTTTATCAGCTGGCGAATTTCAACTATCTGCATATCGGTGGAATGAAAGCTTCTGGACAGCTCGTATGTTATTTTGATCTCGGCAGGAATTGAATTATTTGTGTTTACATTCTTGGCGATTCATTTCTAGTGCAGACATCCGGTAGCATAAAAGAAGTTCAAAATAGAATGAATTGATTATCTGCCGCATGACGGCAAAAGAAAAAAAGCCATCGTATAGCAGCCTATCAACACGCCCATTTGAAACGGCGGCTTTGATTTTCAGAGCCAGCGTTTCTTTGTGGCAACACAAACCTATGATGAATTTTCCGGAAATATTGTAGTTAATAGCATTGTTTATGCGTTGAAAATATCTGAAAAATTGATGATAGTAGAAATATAATATTGAAATTAAAAATAATATAAAAAATTGTTTTACTATAGAGGAATATATAGTATAATACAACCATAAGAAGTGATAAAAAATAACAAGTTGACCTAGCCAAACATAAGAAAGTTCTTACTTTTTTGTTTGGCTTTTTTTATTTGATGGTCATGCTAAGAGTGATTTTGGTGATTCTCAAGGATTTTGGACTCTTAGGGTGCTGCTTCCTGTTTTGGCAATGGGAATTTGTATTCTAAAAGCTATCAAAAACAAATGAGAAGAAATAAATTGGAATTTGGAAAGGGGGGCACTGCCATGCTGAGAAAGTTGAATTGTTTTTTAAACATCGTTATCGGTTCATTCATAGGAGTTTTCATTGGGTTCGGAATTTATAAATTTTGGCATTTTAAAACCTATCCAAATCTATATGTCATGCAATCTGCACCGTGGTACACAGATGTTACTGTCCGACGGCGCCTTGGTGGCTGTTGTGGTGGTCGTATGTATTATCCTAAAACTGATTATTTGGAGAAAGTTATAAATTTCTATTTACCTGATTTACGAACAGTTTAACATAATATATAGCAAGAATTCTTCTTCCTCTATAGGTGGGAGATGAATTGCAAAAAAACAGAAAAGAACACTTGTTCCGCAGCGCGATTCATGGTATAATAGAATCAGTCGATAAGGTAAAAGATCAAAAAAGGACTGTTTTTATGGAAAAAATAGATCACAATGCACATTCAGTATATTTGATGTATTATCATCTGATCATGGTGGTAAAATATCGAAGAAAAGTTATCAATGACCCAATTTCAGAAAGAGCAAAAGAAATATGGGAATATATTGCACCCCGATATGGAATTGTTTTGGAGGAATGGAATCATGATATTGACCATGTGCATGTAATGTTTCGTGCACAGCCTAAAACGGAACTCAGTAAATTTATCAATGCATATAAAAGTGCCAGCAGCAGGCTGCTGAAAAAAGAGTATCCGGAAATCCGGGAAAAACTTTGGAAAGAAGCATTCTGGAGTCAGAGTTTCTGCCTTTTGACGGCAGGAGGCGCACCAGTTGAAGTAATCCGTCAATACATCGAAACCCAGGGAGAGAAAAAGCATTGAACATAGCATATCGTTTCCGGATCTATCCGACAGAAGAACAGAAGATACTTCTGGGAAAAACATTTGGTTGCTGCCGTTTTCTGTATAACCAGATGCTTAATGACAAGATCCGGGAGTATAAAAAGACGAAAAAACTGTTAAAAAATACACCAGCCATGTATAAAAAGGAGTATTCATTTCTGAAAGAAGTAGATTCGCTGGCACTGGCAAATGTTCAGCTTCATCTGGAGAAAGCATATAAGAATTTTTTCCGTGATCCCAAGGTTGGATTTCCACGTTTCAAGTCAAAACATCACTCCAAAAACAGCTACACAACAAATGTAGTCAACGGAAATATTCTGGTAGAAGATAAGCGGATCCGGCTTCCCAAATTAAAATGGATTTCCATGAAAAAACACAGGGAGCCTGCAGAAAACTGCTGTCTGAAATCAGTGACAGTCAGTATGGAGCCGTCCGGAAAGTATTTTGCAAGTCTGCTGTATGAAGGATACAGCTGCGAAAACCAAGCAGCAGATGAAGATTACAGCAATGCCAAAATACTGGGGATTGATTATGCGATGCAGGGGATGGCAGTGTTTTCAGAAGAGATTGAGCTTGAAAAAGCAGGATTTTTCAGAAGAAATGAAAAAAGGCTGGCAAGGGAGCAGCGTAAACTGTCAAGATGTGTAAAAGAAAGCCGCAATTATGTGCGGCAGAAAAAGAAAGTTGCCAGGTGCCATGAAAAAATACGAAACCAGAGAAAGGATTATCTGCATAAACTGAGCCGCAGGATCACAGACCAGTACGATATAGTCGCGGTAGAAGATATTGATATGAAAGCAATGGGCCAGTGCCTGCACTTTGGGAAAAGTGTACAGGATAATGGATACGGGATGTTCCGGAATATGCTGGATTATAAACTTACCTGGAAGGGAAAGAAATTAGTAAAGATAGACCGCTTTTTCCCTTCAAGCAAAAAATGCAGTAAATGCGGAAAGATAAAAAGAGAGCTGGGATTATCCGAAAGAGTATACCGCTGCACGTGTGGAAATGAGATGGACAGAGATCGAAATGCAGCGATCAATATCCGTGAAGAGGCAAGAAGGATGCTGGCAGTATAAACTGTCCGTATCCGGACAATAAGTAAGAAAATGCGCCCGTGTCCGGGCAAAAGAATCGCGGGGCACGCGAGGATAGCTTGTAGATACTTGGCTCAGTAGAGTCATTGAGCAAGAAGCCCCCACTTCAAAATCTGGGATTTAAGT
This sequence comes from Blautia sp. CGZ-1-C1, assembly GCF_056504575.1. Taxonomy (NCBI): domain Bacteria; kingdom Bacillati; phylum Bacillota; class Clostridia; order Lachnospirales; family Lachnospiraceae; genus Blautia; species Blautia sp. CGZ-1-C1. The sequence goes on along the minus strand of NZ_JBWLUT010000144.1, from coordinate 14,737 downwards.
GGTGGGAGCATGTCACTAACAAATTTACATAGTATTTTATCCAAATGGTTAATGAGCTATTTTTATACCACAAAAAGAGAAACGAAATGTCACATAAATTAAAAGCTGAAGGGAAAACGGCCTATCCGTTTTCAGCATTGGCGGATCCGTCTGCTAATAAGTGGTTTACAAATCAAAAAACGTGGTAAGAGTATTTTCATAATTCTGTTCAATTTTGTCTATGTTTTCGAGAATCCTGTTCATGTACAAATGCAACTAAATTAGAGTATAATAAGGGAAACCATTGAAACTGGGTTTCCGTATTGGACATTCCTGTGATGGCAGGAGTGTCCTTTACATATAGCGGTAAATTTTGAAGTAGTTTGCATAGAAGTTCATGAGGTAGTTGACGTATGCTTTAAATCTTTTCATTTCGTTTTCCTCCTTTCTTTATCTTACAAGCACATTATAATATCTGAAGACGTATATTACTTGCCAAATGGGAAGAAAAAATAGACAAAACTTGCAGGAGATTAATTGGAATGTACTAATCAGAGCATCACAGACATTTGCATGGATGCAGGATTTGAGGTTTAAAGGAGAAATAGGATGGCATTTATAATCTGTATAGCAGCACTCATAATCATGATGTTTGTATTTACCAAAATGTTGTTAGGTTTCAGCAATAACAGCAGTGCGGCAGTTGAATCTGTTGATGCGACTGTAGTTGAAAAGAAGCAAGGAATCTATACCCATATGCAGTCTGAAGCACATGTACCTTGGTTTCGCGTTGTATTTGAGATGACAGATGGAAGTTTGATGGAATTTCAAATGCAACAGGGAGATTTTCGTGAATTGGAAAAAGGCGATCAAGGTATGCTGACTTATCAGGGAAATCGGTATATATGTTACTAAAAATATAAATTTAAAAGTGAAGCACAGGAGGAAGAAAAATGTTAAGTGAAAGCATTGCAAAACTGGTACAGTATGGGATTACAACAGGTCTGACGCCAGAATGTGAAAGAAATTACACAACAAATCTTCTGCTGGACGTTTTTTATGAGGATGACTATGAGAAACCGGACAACATTGAGGAACCTGTTAATCTTGAAGCAACATTGGGCGAATTGCTGGATGAAGCCGTAAAAAGAGGAGCTGATCGAAGACAGTATTGTATACCGGGATCTATTTGATACCAGATTAATGAACTGTCTGATGCCGCGTCCGGGCCAGGTGCAAAAAGAGTTCTGGGATAAATATAAAGAAAGCCCAAAGGAAGCAACCGATTATTTTTATAAACTGAGTCAGGACAGCAATTATATCCGCAGATATCGCGTAGAGAAGGATCAAAAGTGGAAGGTAGACAGTCCATACGGTGAGATTGATATTACCATCAATTTGTCCAAACCGGAAAAAGATCCAAAAGCAATTGCCGCGGCAAGGAATGTAAAATCCGGAAGCTATCCGAAATGTCTTCTTTGCCCGGAAAATGAAGGATATGCGGGACGTGTTAATCATCCGGCAAGGCAGAATCACAGGATTATTCCGATCACAATCAATGATACTCCTTGGGGATTCCAGTATTCTCCGTATGTATATTACAATGAGCATTGTATTGTATTTAATTGCCAGCATACTCCAATGAAAATCGAGAGAAATGCATTCATTAAACTGTTTGATTTTGTAAAACTGTTTCCGCATTATTTCCTTGGATCTAATGCAGATCTGCCGATCGTAGGCGGCTCGATCTTAAGCCATGATCATTTCCAGGGTGGACATTATACATTTGCAATGGCAAAAGCACCAATTGAGCAGCACGTGGTACTTCCGGGATTTGAAGATGTAGAGGCTGGAATTGTAAAATGGCCGTTATCTGTGCTTCGTATTCGCCATAAAGATTCCAACCGTTTGGTAGATCTGGCAACACATGTGTTGGAAGTATGGAGAGGCTATACCGATGAAGAAGCATTTATTTATGCTGAGACCAATGGAGAACCACATAATACAATTACACCAATTGCACGTAAAGTAGGTGATACCTACGAACTGGATCTGACATTAAGGAACAACATCACAACAGAAGAACATCCGCTGGGAGTGTACCATCCGCATGCAGAATATCATCATATTAAGAAAGAAAATATCGGTCTGATCGAAGTTATGGGACTTGCAGTTCTTCCGGCCAGATTAAAAGGTGAGATGGAACTTTTGGAAGAGTATATTCTCGAAGGCAAAGATATTTCTTCAAATGAACAGATTGAAAAACATGCAGAGTGGGTTAAGAAGTTTCTTCCGAAATATCCGGAAATCACAAAAGAAAACATTCATGGCATTCTTCAGAAAGAGATTGGAATCGTATTTACCCATGTTCTGGAAGATGCAGGAGTATACAAATGTACGAGCGAGGGAAGAGAAGCATTCATGCGTTTTCTTGAAACATTATAAAAATTGAAATAAAAGGATTCTTTGTACACATTCAGAGTTGTGTGATGCGATAAGAATTTCCAAAGGCTATCGGAAGGAAAAGAGAGGGTATTTTCTTAGGGCTGAAAGTTTTTATAATGTTGCAACGAAGGAAGAAGAATATGCAGATCTCGCACATCCTTTCGCTAAATATCATGAAAAATCACATGGGGGGAGAAGTTTTCTCGCATTGGCGCAGCAACAATCTGCGTCCAAATGGTTTGTATCTTTTTGACGAGCCGGAAGCTGCATTATCCCCACAGAGACAGTTTACATTGTTGATGCAAATATATAGTTGTGCAAATGAAGAAAAAATATGGAATAATGTGAGTAACAAACTGTTAAGGAATTTTGAGGAGAGCAACGATATGGATTATATTAGAGATAGGAAAAGAACTTTTTCGTTTAGCTTGCACGATAGTCGGATAGTACAGATTGAAATTGATGAAAATAGATTATCTTTAAAGATGGATCGAATATCTCAATATGTTGAGAGTGAAGAAAAATGGTATCCAGGAATAATTGAATTCACAAAGATTGATAAAGAGGAGTGCGATATTATGGTGTTTAACACTCCATATGGGTTCGAGGGCGTGAAATCCTTTTCTGGAAAAGAAATGTCGTTTGAGGAATTTAAAAAGCAATACCCTAATGCAGAGTTTGAAATCGTTGCAGAGGGATATTGTGGATACGACACAACTTTTCAGGGGTATATATGGCAAGAAGGAAGTGATCCTCTTTTTGGTAATCATGAGAATATGGAATATGGGTGATATGATATATCGAATTTAAGTTTAAACAGCTGAGAAAAGGAAGGTTTGTGTATGGCAAAAATAGAAAAAGAAGCATAAATGAAGATTTCGATCAGTTACTTTCAAATATCGAAACGGAATATTAAATAGCAGTATATCAGCAACTTTAGAAGATGCCAGTGATTTTCAAAGTGGGACTGCGCGTTGCAGTGTTCGTATTTTTGAACGTTACAGCTATGCTGGAGGAAACAGAGTGAGTCTCAATATTACACTTTTTCAAAACGGTGAAGATCCTGTTCAACTTTCTGCAATTACGGCAGGAGGAAGCCAGGCTGTGTTTTTCAAAATTAATACATTAGGAGAGGAGGCATTTCTTGATAAGTTGATTGAGCTGCTGGATGTGTAACTTTCTTTTGAAGATAATAAATGCACTGGATTGATTGCAGTATTTTATGGAATCGATATAAATATCAGCAGCCCATCACAGCAGTATATAAGCAGTAAATCTTGAAAAAGGTTTGCTGCTTTTTTTGCGCTCATTCCCCTGTGAGCTTATTTGCTTAAGGGGGAATCTGATCCATATACTTCCAGCATAGACTTGTAATTACCTGGGTCTGTTTGGATAACGTGTTGCTGAGAAGAGTAAAATTTTAAGGAGAAAGGAATATTAATGAACATTATTTTTACATCCGATAAAGAAACATATAAAAATATCAGGCAGGGGACAGAAATATTACTCAGTGAAAGTGACATTTTTACTGAAAATATAGAATTGTCTGTAGAATTTCAGGACAGACCGGAAATGGCGGTAGAAGAATGAAACCAGATCCATGTGATCTGCCGTGAAGCAGCTCATTATTACCGTGCATTAAACTATGTGTTACATCATATGGAAGATAAAACATTCCAGTATCAGGAGCATATTTATTTTGAAAGAAACGGTCTGATGTTGGATTGTTCCAGAAATGCTGTGTTTACAGTTGAAAAAGTGAAATTCCTGATTCGAATACTGGCAAAGCTGGGAATGAACGTGCTTATGCTTTATACAGAAGATACTTACGAAGTAAAGAGTGAACCTTATTTTGGAGCCTATCGTGGAAAATATACCAGAGATGAGATAAAGGAAATTGATACATATGCTGCTATGTTTGGAATAGAACTGGTTCCATGTATTCAAACACTGGCTCATTTGCATAATGCCCTTAAATGGCCGGAAATGAGTAAAATCCGTGATTCCGCTGATATTCTTCAGCCGGATAAGGAAGAAACCTATCAGTTTATTGAAAAACTTCTGATTTCAGTGAAAGAGAATTTTTCTACAAGCAGGGTACATCTTGGAATGGATGAAGCGGTTATGCTGGGTCTGGGAAATTCCCTGAGAGAAAATGGATATAAAGAGGGATCTCTGCTGATCAGGGAACATTGTGAAAGAGTCATGGATATTTGTAAGGCACTGGGGTTAAAACCGATGATATGGAGTGATATGTATATTACTGCAAATACGCGTGGGGGTTATTATGATGTGCCGGAAAATGCTGACTGCTCTCAATGGGAAAAACCGGACAGGAATTTAGGACTGGTATACTGGGATTATTATCATGATGATATCAGGGATTATGAGAAAATGCTGGGTCTCTTTGATTATCATGTAAAGGCATCAAGTACAGATATTAAGGCATATTATCAGGAAATATACAACTGTTTGTCTGAAGATTGTACGAAATCAGCGAAATATGGACTTGTGTTTTCTTTCTACGAAAAGCTGGCAGCTGTACTGTCTGGTAAAGCTGATCTGGGAGTACATATCAAAGATGCCTATGACAGGGAAGAGAAAGAGATACTAAAAGAAATCAGTCAGAATGAAATCCCTGATATCATCTGCAATCTGGAAGAGATGAAACGGATCAGAGAGGAAATCTGGATGACAGATGCAAAGCCATTTGGTTATGAGCTACTTGATGTGAAATTAGGTGGAGTGATCACCAGACTTAAAAGCACAGGACGCCGGATTGATAATTACCTGAATGGAAAGGTTTCCAGGTTGGAAGAACTGGAAGAGACCAGACTTCCATATTTTACTGATGAAATGGATAAGCGTGAAAACCGTTGGGATCGGATTATCAGCGGATGTGATTTAAATGATACAATCTGAACAATATAAATTAGTAACTTCACCTATGCGATGAATCACGATTGGAACGAAAAAACATCCATAAATCAATATTATTCGTTCTATTTTCAGTAACACACTTCGCAATGTGAAAAATAAGTTGCTGAACAGTCATTGCCTATATTATAATGAAGCCATAGCACCTTTTTAAATAATACATTTGAGACAGTTCAACTTTTACGTTCTGTTGAGCCGAATCAATATATATTTAGGTAATTGCGAAACTCGCGGTGCTCGTTCGCAACCTTGAACCAAAACAAGGAAGAATTCGCTCAGAGCACGACTTCTGGAATGAAAAATGGATAATCGGACATTTTAGGCGCACTTTAATAAGCTATGGACTTTATGAAAGTGGTAAGTCCTAAGCTATGAGTGGTTTTATGCTTCGAATATATTCGTGGTGGTTGATCTTATCTGTGAGAACAACAGTAATAAGTTGTGTGATCCCGGCAAGAATCAGATCAGCATGCAGAGTCTTCTCATTTTGGGTTCGGCGTCCTGCAATACAGAGATTGTCTTTGATGTGGTTGATATCTCTTTCGACAACAGTCCTGATTTTATAGGTATCATCCCATTTTTCGGTGCCGCGGATCGTTCCGGGATAAGAACGAAGATCCTTTTCCGGGTAGATGTAGACCATCCGCCCACATTTAGAAGAAGTACAAGGGTTGTCACAGAAACAATGACGATGGGATTTTTGAGTTGATTTATCATAAATCCATTTCATTCTTGGACAGACAAATTTATATCTTGTTACTCCACTGCGAAGTTTGGAAGCGTCCTGCGTACTTCATTTGTAAAGAAGGATCATGGGGACAACACGGAATACCATCTTCATTGATGGAATAATCCAGATTTTCAAGTCCGGATCTTGCATTCAGCGGAATATAAGCTTTCGAGAAATGTTTGTCATTACCAAAAGTGTTACCGGTAAGAAGGCTCTTATAGAGCTGTGCGGTATCGAAAGCAGCATCACCCAGGAAGGTTTTTGGATTCAGTCGAAGGATGCTTTGGAAAAGAAAGTCCTTGGCAAGTGTCGGGATTAAAAGCTTTGAATCATCAACACATTTATCTTCGTCAGGGGAATCGGGTTTCTTTTCAACAACGATATCAGGATGTGAAGCCATAAAGTTTTTGTTATAAAAAGATATGTGGCGGATGATGCCCAATCCGTTAGTGACAATGCCGAACTTGAAGACATAGCAAAAATGCCCATTGATATAGAGCTGCTTAATCTCAGGATTAGCAGAAGCATGAGAAGGCATGGAACCATAGGCAGCTTTATAAGGATCATAGGATTTATCAAAGCCCTGAGCTTTCGCGTATGCCTTAAGCTGTTTGATGATCCTGTTAGCATACTTGGGATTATTTTCGGTAACAAATGCTTCTATGCCGGAAGAATCAAAGATGGTCATATCCGCTTTTGCAGAGTCAATCGCCTGACAGATAGGCTCGGTAACATCAACAACGGTGGCTACGGCGATTGACGACAACGCCGCAGATGAAAAATCAGACAAATCAATATAGCAGTTACTTAATATTCGCTGTACTAGTACTGGGCTTAGCAACTGGTTCTACACCAGTGGGTATGTATCAACAGTTGATTGAGTGGCATAAAAAAGGGAATTTTGATTTTTCAAAAATTGCTACTGTAAATCTGGATGAATATAAAGGTTTGTCTCCAGACAATGATCAGAGTTACCGATATTATATGGATCAAAATTTATTGAACCATATAAATATTGAAAAATCCCATGCATATGTTCCAGACGGAATGGATGCAGACAGTGAGCATGCCTGTAAAGAATATGACAAGATAATTTCCATGGTAGGTGGGATTGATTTGTAGCTTCTTGGAATTGGAGGAAATGATCATATTGGATTCAATGAACCTGGAGTAGCATTTTAAAAAGAAACTCATTGTGTAAATCTTACAGAAAGTACTATCAAGGCAAATGCCCGTTTTTTTAAGAGCATGTTTCCTCTATAGCACTGATACGTTATGATCAGCGTGCACAGGGAATAACGGCACAGAATCAGATAGAAAAATGGGTGGATACACATTTTGACGATGCCAGGATGAAACATATTTACCCGAAAGCGAAATCAACACATTAACGAAAAGGAAATTAGGAAATCATATGGAAACAAAATCAGACAGTCGTCTTGGAACGGAAAAGATATTAAAATTGATGCTGCAGCTGGCATTGCCATCTGTATTAGCGCAGATAGTAAATGTTTTATATAATATTATCGACAGAATATATATAGGAAGGATTCCGGGAGTCGGAGCAGCAGCACTGACCGGAGTGGGAGTTACCTTTCCTGTCATTACGATCGTATCTGCATTTGCAGGATTTGCCAATGGAGGAGGAGCACCATTGGCAGCTATTGCTATGGGACAAAGAGACAATAAACGTGCAGAAAAAATTCTTGGGAATTCTACTTTTTTGCTATTAGTATTTTCAGGCGGGCTCATGGCAGTATTTCTGGGATTAAAAAAGCCATTGCTTTATATGTTTGGCGCCAGTGATTATACTATAGAATATGCGGCTTCGTATATAACAGTATATCTTCTGGGAACAGTTTTTGTGGAGCTTGCGGTAGGACTTAATACGTTTATCAGCTGTCAGGGATATGCAAGAACGGCTATGATTTCAGTATTAATCGGTGCAATAGTTAACATTATTCTGGATCCTGTTTTCATTTTTGTTCTGGATATGGGAGTTGTAGGAGCTGCGACAGCAACTGTGATTTCGCAGGCATTAAGTGCGGTCTGGGTGCTGCGTTTCCTGATTTCAGCGAAATCGCAGATCCATCTCCGAATTTCTGATTTGAAGCCAGACGTGAAAATCCTTGGCTCAATACTGGCATTGGGAGTATCTCCGTTTATTATGGCTGCTACGGAGAGTGCGATAACTATTGTAATGAATCATGGATTACAGACGTATGGCGGAGACTTGTATGTTGGATCTATGACAATTTTACAGAGTGTTCTACAGCTGATTTTTGTACCAATCAATGGATTCACAAATGGAGTACAGCCGATTATCAGTTATAATTTTGGCGCAGGACAGTTTGAACGTGTCAAAAAAGCAATAAAAAATATGCTTATTATCACATTTTTGTTTTCTTTTGCATATGTGATGTTTGCAATGATCTGTCCGGGTGTTTTTGCAGGAATGTTTACGAATGATGCGGATTTGATAGATCTGGTAAAGAGAGTTCTGCCGATATATATTATGGGAATGTCTATTTTCGGACTTCAGAGTGGAATACAGAGCTCTTTCCTTGGCCTGGGACAGGCGAAAATTTCTCTGTGTATTGCAATACTTAGAAAAGTAGTGCTGTTAATTCCTTTTGCTGTTATTCTGCCGCATTTCTTTGGTGTTATGGGTGTGTATTATGCAGAGCCAATTGCAGATATCATTTCTGTAGTTACTGCCTGTACGTTATTTTTGTTAAATATCAGAAAAATACTGTCACTGGATACGCTGGCAAAGGTCACACATACAGATGAAAAATAAAGGAATAATAAAATGTCCCTGCGTTACTTACGATGGTAACACAGGGACATTTTGTGTGATGGATAAAGTTTTTATTTACATATTTTCTGAACCAAAAGACAGGTAAAACTATTGTAATGAATGATTTTCTTTAGTTGTTCAATACAGATGGACAAAACCAGTGAAATTGAAAGTAAAACCATTACGATTAACAGAGGGTATTTAAAGCTATAGGTAAAATCATAAAACCATACTTTGCGAATGTAATTGTGTATAATAAAAATATTAGCCGAATATGTTCCAAGGAATATAAGAAGCTGTCGCAAACCAGGAATTATAACTATAAATTCACAGCAAAAAGAAGCAAAAACAACTGGAATTACTGCATCCCAAAATGGATAGAGTATATCCATTAATGGACCCTGTCGTAGAACCATAAGAACAAATAGTAGTAAAAATTCTATGAAAAATTTTACAAGATGGTTCCATTTTTGTGATTTTATGATATCCCAATTCATAATTTTAACAATGGTATTGTTGTAAGCACATGAAACTCCAACTGCAATACATAAAAGATAACGCCAGAAATTATGATTTGGAATAGAAACTGTAAAATTGATGACTGCGATCAGCCCAAGAAAAGGAACAGTCCCTATCTTCCTGATAAGTAAGTAAAAACATGGTACCAGCAGAATGATCACAATTGCCAGACTGTAATACCAATAAGTACCTAAAAAAGTAGGTGTGTGTAAAAGCTGTGCAAGTCCCAGCATATCTAAAATAAAATATGCGATACATACAGGAAATGAAGTTCCATAAATTTCTGCAAAGCGCCCTGGATCATAAAACAAAGCAAAAACGTCTACGAGCAGAAAAACCAAAATAAAACTGGCCAGAAGGCGGATCAGGCGGGAAAGTAATATATTTCTGAGGTCTTTCTGAGTTTGCTCTGCAGAATCAAAATGACAGGAACTTTTTATTTTCCAGGTAATTCCATAGGCACTGATAAATGCAAAAATACATACACAAATCTTGAAAAAGAGAGCAACATAATTCCATATGTTTTCTGGAATGATAAACGTAACGGCCTGACCCTTATAGCGCGCCGGACCTAAAAAACAGTGGTGACAGATCAGCATGACGATGGCAATTCCCTTAAGACAGAGAGATTCCTGACTGCCAAATGCATGAACTGATGAGGTAGTTGATTTTTTCATGATATACTCCAATATATTTTTTATGATATAAAATTTCCAGAGTGTGTTTGAAAAAGGGATGTGAACAGTAATGATGCCAGTGCCCATTTCGTGCCTGATAATAAAAAATCTTTGGCAAACTTATGATAAATCTTGCAAAATGGTATTTCAAACACACATGAATGTATTATATAATATATCTATTTCGTTAGCAATATTGGAATTTCAATATTGTGTATTGGGGCTCCGGTTATCGGGTACGGAGTGAACAGTAACGGGTTCCGTTCTCAGTAACAAATTTAGCACTTGACATTATACCCTACTTTAATGATATGATTAATCGAATTAGAATTTTACAAAGAAAAAAGACGGTTATGAGTAAATTGCGAAAGTAGCTTATAAATATCCGTTTGATAGTAACGAAGAGGAAAACAAGCAGGAGGTTTACACCATGGAAAATAAACTGGAACATTTAAAAGAATATCTGAAAGAACTCGGAAGCGTAGCGGTTGCTTTTTCAAGCGGCGTGGATTCTACTTTTCTGTTAAAGGTAGCGCATGATGTACTTGGGGACAAAGTAATCGCCATTACAGCCCAGTCATGTTCTTTCCCGAAAAGAGAACTGAATGAGGCAAAGGCATTCTGTGAGAAAGAGGGTATCAAACATGTGATCTGCCAGTCTGAGGAACTGGAGATTGAGGGATTTTCAAAGAATCCTCCGAACAGATGTTATTTATGTAAAAAAGAACTGTTTGAGAAGATTGGCGATATTGCGAAAAAAAATGGGATTGAATATATTGCAGAGGGATCAAATATGGATGATAACGGCGATTACAGACCAGGTCTGATTGCCGTAAAAGAGCTGGGAGTTAAGAGTCCGCTACGTGAGGCGAAACTGACAAAGGCAGAGATTAGAGAATATTCCAAAGAAATGGGGCTTCCGACCTGGGATAAACAGTCATTTGCCTGTCTGTCCTCCAGGTTTGTGTACGGTGAGACTATCAGTGAGGAAAAGCTTGGAATGGTTGAGAAAGCAGAGCAGCTTTTGCTTGACTATGGATTCCATCAGGTACGTGTCCGTATTCACGGTTTACTTGCAAGAATTGAGATTATGCCGGAGGAATTTCCGAAACTTCTGGAAAAAAATGTCCGAGAGGATATTGCAAAGAAATTTAAGGAGTATGGATTTACTTATGTGACCATGGATATTCTGGGATATCGTATGGGAAGTATGAACGAAACACTTGGCGAAAATGATAAAACGACTGCAGATAGCAGCCTTAAGGGTAAAAACGAATGACAGTAAAAGAGAGAATAGCAGCACTTCGTGCACGCATGAAAGAGACAGGAATTGATGCATATCTGATTCCTACAGATGATTTTCATGGTTCAGAATATGTAGGTGAATATTTCAAATGCAGAAAATATATCACAGGATTTACCGGTTCTGCAGGTACTGCGTTGATTATGCAGGATATGGCAGGGTTATGGACGGATGGACGTTATTTTATTCAGGCTGCAAATCAGCTGAAGGGAACAGGAATTACTTTATTTAAAATGGGTGAGCCGGAAGTTCCGACAGTTCATGAATTCCTGAAAAAAAATCTGACACAGGGAATGTGTCTGGGATTTGACGGACGTACTGTCAGTGCAAAAGAGGCAGCAGAATTAGAGAAAATGCTGGATGAAAACGGTGTGTCTCTCAGTGTTGATCATGATCTGGCAGGCGATATATGGGAAAACCGCCCGGTACTTTCCTGTGAACCGGTTACAGAGCTGGATATAAAATGGGCAGGAGAATCCAGAGCTGATAAATGCGCAAGAATTCGCAAAGCAATGGAGAAAAAGGGTGCAGATTTATTTGTACTGACCTCTTTGGATGATATTGCCTGGCTGTTAAATATACGTGGGGGAGATATCCACTGCTGTCCGGTGGTTCTTTCTTATCTGGTAATGACAAAAACAGAGATCAGACTTTTTGCAAATGAGAAAGCCTTTCAGACAGACGTACTGGAAGCACTGGAAAAAGATGGTGTGACTCTTTTTCCCTATGACAATATCTATGAGTATGTGAAAACATTTAAAAAGGACGAAAAAGTTCTTCTCTGCAAAAAGAAAGTCAACAGTCGTCTGGTTAGTAATATTCCGGCAGACACCCGGATTCTGGATGAAGAAAATCTTACACTTCTTCCCAAGGCGACTAAGAATCCTGTTGAGGTGGAAAATGAACGCATTGCGCATATCAGAGACGGAGCTGCAGTTACAAAGTTCATATATTGGTTAAAGAAAAATGTTGGAAGGATTCCGATCACAGAATTAAGTGCAGCAGAAAAGCTGTATGAATTCCGTTCGGAACAGGAGGATTTCGTAGATAACAGTTTTGATCCGATTATTGCCTATGGAAAGCATGCTGCCATTGTACATTATTTTGCAACACCCGAAACAGATATTCCTCTGGAACCAACCGGTTTTCTTCTGGCAGATACAGGAGGACATTATAAAGAGGGAACTACTGATATTACCCGTACTATTGTCATGGGACCCACTTCTGAGGAAGAGAAAAAGTACTTCACAGCAGTTTTGCGGGGAACTCTGAATCTGGGAGCTGCCAGATTTCTTCATGGCTGTACCGGCGTAAATCTGGATATTCTGGCGAGACAGCCACTGTGGGAAATGGGAGAGGATTTTAAGCATGGAACCGGTCATGGAGTAGGGTATCTTCTGAATGTCCATGAAGGACCCAATAGTTTCCGATGGAAAACTGTTCCGGGTGGAAATGCAGTGCTGGAGGAGGGAATGATCACCTCCGATGAGCCGGGATATTACAGAGAGGATGGATTTGGAATCCGTCATGAAAATCTGATGGTCTGCAAAAAAGCTGAAAAAACAGAGTATGGTCAGTTTATGTGCTTTGAATTTCTGACCATGGTACCTTTTGATCTGGATGGAGTGGTGCCGGAACTGATGAGTGTCCGGGAACGTAACCTTCTCAATGATTACCATGCACAGGTATATGAGAAGATTTCTCCATATCTGGATGAAGAAGAGAGAGAATGGCTGAAAGATGCCACAAGAGCAATCTGATAAAAATTAAGTAAAAATATTTGATAAAATCAAAAAGAGGAACGGCTGTGATGGACAGTAGTTCCTCTTTTTTGGGGTTATTCAGAGACTTTAGCAAACTGGCTGTTATACAGAGTGTGATAAAAGCCGCCTTTTGCGATCAGTTCATCATGAGTACCCTGCTCAATAATGCTGCCGTCTTTCATAACAAGGATCAGGTCTGCGTTTCGGATCGTAGAGAGGCGGTGAGCTACGATAAAGCTTGTTCTTCCATCCATCATTCGTTCAAACGCTTCCTGGATCTGTAATTCTGTTCTGGTATCAATACTTGAAGTAGCTTCATCCAGGATCAGCATCGGAGGCAGACAGAGCATAACTCTTGTGATACACAGCAGCTGTTTCTGCCCCTGGCTTAAGCTGTCTTCATTGAGCATGGTGTCCAGTCCTTTGGGAAGTCTTTGGATAAATTCCCAGCTGTGGGTAAGCTTGGCTGCTTCGATGATTTCGGTATCTGTAGCTTCCGGTTTGCCGATCGAGATATTGTCGCGGACAGTTCCGTTCTTGATCCATGTTTCCTGCAGAACCATACCATAGCTGCTTCTCAGAGAATGGCGGGTAATGTCTCTGATCTGTTTGCCGTCTACGGAAATGGATCCGGCATTTACATCATAGAATCTCATCAGAAGATTGATAAAGGTTGATTTACCGCACCCGGTAGGTCCTACGATGGCAATGCGCATACCTGGTTTTACATGAAGGTTGAAGTTCTCAATCAGTTTCTTTGATTCATCATAATGGAAGCATACATTCTTAATATCTACTTCACCCTTCACATCTTTCAGCGTCTCAGAAGCCTCTGTAACTTCTGGTTCCTCCTCCAGCAGATCAAAGATTCTGCCTGCACAGGCAAGAGCATTCTGAAGTTCTGTAACAACGGAACTGATGTCATTGAATGGCTTCATATACTGATTGGCATAGGAGAGGAGTACGGAAAGACCTCCGACTGTCAGTCTGCCTCCCGGGATAATGAACGCACCCACCAGTGCAACACAGGCATAAATAATATTATTGACAAAACGGGTGGAAGGGTTTGTCAGGCTGCTGTAAAAAACAGCCTTCAGACTGCATTCCTGTAATTCTTCGTTAATCTTTGCAAAGCGTTCAGAAGATTTTTCCTCATATCCAAAGGCCTGAACTACCTTCTGGTTTCCAATCATTTCTTCAATGAGAGCAGTCTGGCGTCCTCTGGCGTCACTCTGTTTCCGGAACATCTGGAAGGTATGGGAAGAAATAAATTTGGCCACCAAAAAGCTTACGGGGGTCAAGACAATGACCATCAATGTAATCCAGAAGTTTTTGGAGAACATGAAGATCAGTGTTCCGATGATCGTTACGATTCCGGAAAAAAGCTGGGTAAATCCAAGCAACATACCATCAGACAGAATATCTGTATCTGCGATAATACGGCTGATGATATCACCGGTACTGTGTCCGTCAAGGTAAGAGAGGGGAAGTACCTGGATGTGTCGGATGGCTTTGGCACGGATATCCTTAACTGTCTGGTAGGTCATGCGGTTATTGATCACATTCATAAGCCATGTGGCAGCA
>NZ_JBWLUT010000143.1:0-1958 GCF_056504575.1 Blautia sp. CGZ-1-C1 | reverse complement strand
AGCACATACATAGTACCTTTTTCAAAATAGCGCTCAACCATGCTCTCCTGTTCATCAGCTAATAACAATAATGATATAAATTGCTTTTTATTTTCGTTCACTTCTCGGATTTTCATATCCATTACTCCGTCAAATTGAAAGTTACGAGCCATGCAAAGTCAAAACGAAAACAGCGATCTGGGAGCTTGCTCACAAGTCGCTGTTTTTGTTTTTGACTTTATACGGCGACAGCCGTCAATGAAATAAATGTGGAGCGCCCTTTGCGACACATTTATGAATTGGGTGCATGGCCCGTAACGTCAGGGTTCCCGTAAAATCCACGAACTCCCGGAGCATGCGATACACATGTCTCGATGTAAGGTCTCCGGATGTGAATTTTCTAATGAAAAGTGATACAGCGGTTCTCATCATGACGGGGCCGCCTACACGCGCCATCCATGGCGCGGATAGGCTGACGCGGACATCGTGTCCGCTTTCCCCCTGTCTTTCAGCACTTTTCTAGAAAATATCAACATCCTACGACAAACATCTTCGACATGGCACCGCATACCCCGGGAGTTCTGTGTTTTGGAAAGTTGCCAATACACTAGTAGCCACGGCTGGGTGTAAGAATAAGCTGACCGTAAACAGACGCCGGCACTTAGCGAGGGTATTTTCCTCGCTTATGTGCCGCTGCGACCTGTTTCTGAGTGGAAACGATGTCAGCGTTTCTTATACCCTGCCAAGGGCTACGGTAAGCTGGCCAATAAGTTAATCAACTAACTTTAGATTTAGCAATTTCTAATTTTTTTGACGTTTCGGTTCATTAAATGCCTGCCAAAGTGTTTATATAAAAATGCTTTTATCGCAGACATTTCTTGATGGTGTACTTTTAGCAAGTCATCAGGCGAATCATAGACTCCAAAATCTTGATTAATTCCTTCACTCTGAATATATGTATTATTTCTATCAAAATCTATAATTGGATTTTTGAAGTCTTTTACGGCTACACCGTAACCACAAAATGCACCTTTACAATCACTATTTTTTTCCTGTAATTTTTGTAAATACTTTTTATCAAGAATAAACGCCTCTAACTCATACCATCTATCCTCAAAGTAAACTTCAACCCAACTATGAAATACATTTTGTGGTGCATTTTTATAGACAACCCCTGTCATTGCTCCCTTTTGTAATTTTTTATCAATGGTGAATCCATGTACCCTGCAAGGAATATTGCATGCCCTTAGTATTGCCATAAACAATGTTCCTTTTGTATTACATTGTCCATAACCATCTGCCAAAACCTTTGATGCAGGAACATTATCATCAATATTATATCCAAACAATATTTCATCCCTAACAAAATCATAAATCGATTTTAAGCGTTCAAATTCATTTATATTTTTCCATCTTCTTTCCCCGAATTAACTGCTGTATGTTTTCGTTGGAATAATTTAACATTTTTGTTTCTTTTAAATATTTGTCCATAATGCACCTTCACAAATCTCGATTGAACTTTCCATCAATTTAATTGCTTCATCAACAGATACACATGTAGCAAATCTCTTTGGCCACATCATATCATTGTAATATTTATATGTTTCTTCTCCAGTCATATAGTCGTTATCAAATGTTGAATTTGCCCCTTGTGGAATAATTACTTTATATCCTCTCTCAAAAGCAGATTTCACAGTTGCATCTATACAGAAGTTTGTCTGTAGTCCCACTATCATTAATGTATTATCATCTTTAACATAATCCGTAAAATCTTTATTTCCAAAACAACTATTGATATTTTTTATAAATATCTTTTCCCCTTCCTTGGGAATCATTTGTTCTGCAATTTCGAAGTCTTCATCACCGATTGAAACCCCCGTTCCTGGTCCATCATCATGTTGAAAATAGATAACCTCTATTTGATTATCTCTAGCTGCTTTTATAATTCTTATAGTATCATCAATAAACGCTTCAAAAGT
>NZ_JBWLUT010000142.1:0-8213 GCF_056504575.1 Blautia sp. CGZ-1-C1 | reverse complement strand
CCAGTTAAAAATAAAAACGTAAAGGAGAAGATAACAAATGAATCAGAGAGAAAGAATGTTAAGCGGACTTCCGTACAAAGCGTGGTTAGATGGGCTTGAAGAGGACAGACAGGCATGCAAACAGAAGATTTATGATTTTAATCAGCTGCCACCGTCCAGACAGAGCAAAGAAGCTCCACAGATGATCAAAAATATTTTGGGAAAAACAGGAGAAAGTGTATGGGTGGAAGCACCATTTCATTGCGATTACGGCTGGAATATCGAAGTTGGTGAGAATTTCTATGCCAATTATAATCTGACAATCCTTGACGTAGGCAAAGTAACCCTTGGAAAAAATGTTCAGATTGCGCCGAATGTTTCCATCTACACAGCAGGTCATCCGGTTCATCCGGACAGCCGTAATTCCGGATACGAATATGGAATTCCTGTTACGATTGGAGACAATGTATGGATTGGTGGAAACACAGTGATTCTTCCGGGAGTTACCATTGGAAATAATGTAGTGATCGGTGCCGGAAGTGTAGTTTCCAAAGACATTCCGGACAATATGATCGCTGTTGGAAATCCATGCAGAGTGATCCGTGAGATCACAGATGAGGACAGAATTTACTATTTCAAAAAACAGAAATTTGATGATGAAGCATGGAACGAGATAAATAATAAATAAACACAGATTATATATGATACGATTATTTATGCTTATGAGAAGGCTGCTGTAATGGGAATCAAACCTATCCGGCAGCCTTTTATACGGTTAATCAATGGTGATTTCGGAAAAAGCAAAGAGCAGAATCCAAAAGGGTTTGAGTCAATGACAGAAATTTTCGGAAAAATCATCGTAAGATGTTGCAAAATGACAGAAAAGAGGAGTTTTTGCGCATGACATACCATGGAAAATATGATATGATGGACACAGAGATAAAAATTCGCACAATTAGATAAAAATTAAGAAAATATGCTGAAACAGTATATGGGAAGGAGACTTTATATTATGGGATTAATCAAAGCAGCCGCCGGTGCATTTGGCGGAACAATGGCAGATCAGTGGAAGGAGTTTTTCTATTGTGATGCGATAGATAAGGATGTTCTGGTTGTCAAAGGAGAGAAAAGAGTAAGTGGTCGTTCTTCTAATAAAAAAGGAAATGACAACATTATTTCCAGTGGTTCCGGAATTGCAGTTGCAGATGGCCAGTGTATGATCATTGTGGAACAGGGAAAAGTCGTAGAAGTATGTGCGGAACCAGGTCAGTTTACCTATGATGCATCAACAGAACCGAGCATTTTCTCCGGAAGTTTAGGAGAGGGAATCAGCAGAACCTTTGAAACGGTAAAGAAACGTTTTGAATTTGGCGGAGATACAGGCAAAGACCAGAGAGTGTATTATTTTAATACGAAAGAACTGGTAGATAATAAATTCGGAACGGCAAATCCGATTCCATTCCGTGTAGTTGACAGAAATATCGGTCTTGATATTGATGTATCTGTACGTTGTAATGGTATTTATTCCTATAAGATTGTTGACCCGCTTCTGTTCTATACAAATGTATGTGGAAATGTAGAACAGCAGTATGACAGAGAAGAAATAGAAGGTCAGTTAAAGACAGAGTTTGTCAGTGCTTTACAACCTGCATTTGCAAAGATCTCAGAGCTTCAGATTCGTCCAAGTGCGATTCCGGGACATGTGCAGGAATTATGCGATGCCATGAATGAGGCACTTACAAAGAAATGGCTGGAAACAAGAGGACTTGCAGTGGTTTCTATTGCCATGAATCCGGTGACACTTCCGGAAGAAGACGCGCAGATGATTAAGGATGCCCAGAAGAATGCGATTATGCGTGATCCGACTATGGCGGCAGCTACACTTGCCGGAGCGCAGGCAGAGGCTATGAAAGCAGCGGCTTCCAATCAAGCAGGTGCTATGACTGGATTTATGGGAATGGGTATGGCAAGTCAGGCTGGCGGAGCGAATATGCAGAGTCTTTATCAGATGGGAGCACAGCAACAGGCTCAGGCAGCGCCGAAAATGCAGCCATCATCCGGTGTGGGAACATGGAAATGCGAATGTGGAGCTGAGAATACCGGAAAGTTCTGCGCAGAATGTGGAAAACCGAAACCACAGCCGGCAGAGTGGACCTGTAGCTGTGGAGCAGTAAATACCGGAAAGTTCTGTTCTGAGTGTGGTAGCCCGAGACCGGCAGGCAAATGGATCTGCAGCTGTGGAGCTGAGAATACCGGAAAGTTCTGCGCAGAGTGCGGAAAACCAAGACCATAAAAAAGGGATTGTATACGGTCATATTACCAAGGAACGGTAGTATAAGAATACAGTACGAGGGGGAAACCTATGTCTGATTTAAAAGAATACAAGTGTCCTGCCTGTGGGGGTTCAATCGAATTTGACAGCCATTTACAGAAAATGAAGTGTCCATATTGTGATACAGAATTTGAACTGGACACGTTAAAAGAATTTGACGAACAGATAAAGCGTGAGGCAGCACAGGAAGATGATCTGTCAGGATGGCAGACGGATGCCGGCGGAGAATGGCAGGAAGGTGAGACAGATGGGATGAATGTCTATACCTGCCAGTCCTGTGGCGGCGAGATCATTGCAGATGAGACTACAGGAGCAACGAACTGTCCATATTGTGGAAATCCTGTAATTATGACAGCGAAATTTAAAGGAGCTTTAAGACCTGATCTGGTGATTCCGTTTAAGTTAGATAAGAAAGCTGCGAAAGAGGCTTACTATAAACATATCAAAGGAAGACGATTACTTCCAAAAACATTCCGAAAAGAAAATCATATAGATGAGATTAAGGGAGTCTATGTTCCGTTCTGGCTTTTTGATGCGGATGTCAATGCGGATGTCCGTTATAAGGCAACGAAAGTGAGAACATGGAGCGATCATGATTATGATTATACAGAAACCAGCTATTATTCAGTAGAGAGAAATGGAGATATGGCATTTGCCTCTGTCCCTGTAGATGGATCTGAGAAAATGCCGGATGATCTTATGGAATCAATAGAGCCATTTGATATGTCTAAAGCAGTAGATTTTCAGACTGCATATCTTTCCGGATATCTGGCAGATAAATATGATGTCAGTCAGGAGCAAAGTGTGAACAGAGCACATGAACGTATGAAGAAGAGTGCAGAGGAAGTAATTGCTGATACTGTAAGAGGATATACTACTGTAGTTCCGGAGAATTCAAATGTATCTATGTCAGGAGGCAAGGCACAGTACGCATTATATCCGGTATGGATTTTGAACACGACCTGGAAAGATACGAGATACATATTTGCAATGAACGGGCAGACTGGAAAGATGACAGGGGATCTTCCGATTGATGAAAAAATTTATAGGAAATATCTTGCCGGTCTGACGGTAGTGTTTACTGCTATCGCTTATCTTGTAGGAATGCTGATTTTTTAGGGAGGACGAAGAATGTTAAAAAGAAAGATAATACCTGCATTTCTGGCTTCTGTCCTTGCTATATCTGCTACAGCAGGAGTTTCAGCAGAAGTATTTTCAGAGAATGCGTATGCGGCGGAAGAATTGCACACAGTAAGATTGGTGGACTATGCAGGCCTTCTGGAAGATGATGAGGCAGAGACGCTGGAAGAGAAGCTTGATCAGATCAGTGAAGATTATGACTGTGACGTTGTGATCGTTACGGAAGAGAGCATAGACGGAGCTGATCCTATGGCCTATGCAGATGATTTCTATGATTATAATGACTATGGCATGGGAGATGACAATAGCGGTATTTTACTGTTGCTGACTATGTCAGAACGTAAATGGAAGATGTCTACGCATGGTGATGCGATCCGGATTTTCACCGATGCAGGGCAGGAGTACATGTCTGATAAATTTGTTTCATCATTAACGGATGGTGATTATTACGAAGGATTTACAGAGTTTGCAGATCTTTGCGAGGAGTTTATCATACAGGCACAGAATGGAGAACCGTATGATGTGGAGAATATGCCGGACGACTCTATATCCGCAGGCTTTCTGTTTCTTATGTCACTGGCAGTCGGTTTTGTTCTTGCATTGATCGTATCAGTGGTGATGCGATGTCAGATGAAAACAGTTCATATGAAACCTGATGCGGCAGATTATATGAAAGCAGGAAGCCTTCACATTAACAGAAGCCGTGATATGTTCCTGTATAATCATGTTACACGTACAGCGAAGCCAAAGAATGAAGATTCCGGTGGTGGAAGCAGTACACATACAAGTTCTTCGGGAGAGACACATGGAGGTTCCGGAGGATCATTTTAAATCTAAAGATCCTGGTTTTTGTCTTATAAAAATTATAAGTAAAAGCCGGGATTTTTCTCATATCACAGGAAATTACTCTGTAATGTTCCTATAAACATAAAAAGCTCTCCTGGAGGGATTTATATATATGTAAATAGTTTTGCTGCTGCTTACACTTTGCTGTCTATGCAGAATATATTATCATGGACGGAGTGAGCCATCACATGCTTTTTGTAAAATTAGCACAAATTTCTGATGCTATATAGTTTATACGAATATGTTTATAATAGGAAATAATATAAAATATCGGGATATCAGTTGCAAGACGGAAAAGAATATGCTACAGTACAAAGTGGTTTGCTTTGTGTCAGACCACAAAACCGGCTACTGTCCAGCACATGTGAACAGTAGCAAAAATATTACGAAATGGAAACGATGGAGAGAACATGAAAAAATACGTTGATAATTTTTTGCAGTACCGCTTCCTTTTATCGGAACTGGTAAAAAAAGGAATTAAGCTGAAGTACAGACGTTCTTATCTGGGAATCGTATGGTCCATGCTGGAACCATTGCTTACAATGATCGTACTTACCATTGTGTTTGGTACCTTATATGGAAATACAGACAGGACATTTCCGGTGTATATTCTGACAGGACGATTGTTGTACAGCTTCTTTTCACAGGCAACAAAGGCGGCATTGAAATCTATCAGACAGAATTCGGCGATGATCAAGAAAGTTTATGTGCCGAAATATTTATATCCCTTGTCCAGTGTGCTTTTTAACTATGTGATTTTTTTAATTTCACTGATTGTGCTGGCAATTGTAAGCATAGTGCTTGGAGTAAAACCTACAGTTTATCTGATTCAGGCACCGATAGCATTAATTCTCATTCTTATTATGTCTTACGGAGTGGGAATGATCCTGGCAACGATTGGTGTATTTTTCAGAGATATGGAGTATCTCTGGTCTGTAGCACTTATGCTGGTCATGTATACATGTGCGATTTTTTACTATCCAACAAAACTCTTAAAAAGTGGATGGGCATGGATCTTAAAATATAATCCGCTGTATTGTGTGATTGATATTTTCCGATGCTCTGTATTTGGAGAAATGATGAATATTCATTACTTTGAATATGCATTGGGCTTTTCTATCGTGATGATTTTAATTGGATTATTCTGTTTTAAGAAGAAACAGGATGATTTTATTCTTTATATCTAGTAAGTAAGCTCCCTGTGAGGATGCGAAGAGTACATAAAGTTACTGAAAATACTGAAAACAGTATAAACAGTAACTCAATAATTGGCGGGCAGGGACTTGCTAATTTTATGAACAATAAGGAGAAAAGATGAGCAAACCAGCGATTATTGTTGATAATGTCAGCATGAAGTTTAACCTCAGCAAAGAAAAAGTAGACAGCCTGAAGGATTATATTATCAAATCAATCAAAAAAGAGATTAAGTATAATGAGTTCTGGGCGTTACAGAATGTAAGTTTTACTGTAGAAAAAGGTGACAGAGTAGGAATCCTTGGACTGAATGGTGCAGGAAAGAGTACTCTTTTGAAAGTAATTGCCGGTGTTTTTAAACCGACAGAAGGAACAGTTACCAAGCATGGAAAGATGGTACCGCTTTTGGAACTTGGTGCCGGCTTTGATCCACAGTATACAGGAAAAGAGAACATTTACCTTTATGGAGCAATGCTCGGATATACAAAAGAGTTTATTGATGAGAAGTATGATGAAATTGTAAAGTTTTCAGAACTGAAGGATTTTATTGATGTTCCGATCAAGAACTACTCATCAGGTATGAAATCCCGACTGGGCTTTTCCATTGCTACAGTGGTTTCCCCTAAGATTCTGATCTTGGATGAAGTGCTATCTGTCGGTGATGCAAAGTTTCGTAAGAAAAGTGAGAAAAAAGTCCTTAGTATGTTTGACTCAGGGGTGACTGTGCTGTTTGTATCTCATTCCCTTGCACAGGTACAGAGAATCTGTAACAAAGCAATGATCCTTGAAAAAGGAAAACTGATCGCATACGGTGATATTGATACAATCTCTGAACAGTATGAAAAGATGACAAATTAAAAATTACCCCAAAAAGATCACCGGATATCAAAAGGTGACAGCAACATGACATTATGCTGCATAAAATCAAGAAGAAACAGGGAGTGCATAATGAAAATACTTCAGATTGGAATGGGAAATATTGCCGGAGGTCTGGAATCATTTGTGATGAATTATTACAGAGTTCTGGTTCATATGGATGTACAATTTGATTTTGTGTGTATGTATGATAAAATTGCATATGAAGATGAAATAAAAAAGCTCGGCGGAAAGATTTATTACATCCCAAATGTAAAGAAAAATTATCAAGGTTATGTGAAGCAATTAAAAAGAATCCTGAGAGAGACGAAATACGATGTGGTACATGTAAATATGCTGTCAGCAGCGAATATTGTTCCGCTTCGTATAGCCGGTAAAATGAATATACCAAAGGTAATTGCACACAGCCACAGTTCCTCCTGTCCGGGATTTATCCGAAAAATAATGGATTGGTGGAACCGGCCGAAAATTGCCAGATATGCCACAGAGAGAGTTGCCTGCGGGGAAATGGCCGGAAGATGGCTGTTCGGAGATAAGGCATACCAGAGTGGACAGGTGATTCTGGTCAATAATGCGATACAGGCAGAAAAATTCTGCTTTCAGGCAGAAGAGCGGGATGTACTTCGCAAAAAGATGGGCTGGGAAAATAAGATAGTGATCGGACATGTGGGAAGATTTGATATTCCAAAGAATCATGACCGCATGGTTGACATCATGAAGTGTGTTGTCACAAAGAATAAAGACGTTGTATTGTGCCTGATAGGTCCAAAAGAAGGCTTGTATGAACAAATCAGAGAAAAAGTTCAGAAAGCTGATTTGGAAAAGCATGTATATTTTGCAGGAAAGCAGGAGAATGTTTCAAGATATCTGTCTGCGATGGATGTATTTCTTTTCCCGTCTCTTTTTGAAGGAGTACCGTTTGCGTTGATCGAAGAACAGGCAAACGGACTGCCATGTGTCATGTCGGATGCTGTCTCTGAAGAAGCAGTTATCTTTCCTGAAAGTGTAAAACGTCTGTCTCTTCAGAAAGATGATCAGACCTGGGCTGATACAATTATACAGATGGGTAATCTGAAAAGAAAACCACAGGATGTGATCTGTGAGGGGATTCGCAAAGCTCATTTTGATATTACAACAGAAGCACAGCGGCTTAAGGACCTTTATCTTGGAATAGGAGCTGGAGAATGAATAAAATAGATTTTGTACTGGCCTGGGTAGATGGGGCAGATAAGGAATGGCTGGCAGAGCGCCGTAAATATAATCCTGCAAAAGGTGCAGATAATTCAGCTGCAAGATACCGGGACTGGGAAAATCTTCAGTACTGGTTCAGGGGTGTAGAGAAATTTGCACCGTGGGTAAACAGGATATATTTTGTAACCTGCGGTCATATACCGCCGTGGCTGAATACTTCTCATCCTAAATTGAAGTTGATCAGGCATTCAGATTATATGAATCCGGAATATCTGCCTACTTTTAATATCAACTCTATTGAATTGAACTTTCACAGGATACCGGAATTGTCAGAGCAGTTTGTCTATTTTAATGATGATATGTTTCTGTTAAAGTCTGTGAAGGAAGAAGATTTCTTTAAAGACGGACTTCCGCGGGACTGCTGTATTGAGACTGCGTTGGTGCAGGATGATATCAGAAATCCGTTTGCATCAATGCTGATGAACGATGCGGCGTTGGTAAATATGCATTATTCCAAGCGTGAGGTAATAAAAAAACACTGGAAGAAATGGTTTAATCCATCTTATGGAAAGATGGCACTAAGAAATCTGTTGATGCTTCCTTACAGAGACTTTTCAAGTTTTAAGTATACACATCTGCCGAGCGCTTTTCTGAA
>NZ_JBWLUT010000141.1:0-2844 GCF_056504575.1 Blautia sp. CGZ-1-C1 | reverse complement strand
TGTATTTATTTAATCGAATCAAGTAAGTCCCCTGCTTCAATTGCGAAAAGCAATAAGCAGTGGGTGGGGACTTGCTTGTATCAGGAGGAGTGCAAGCTCCTTCTGATAAACTGCGGAGCAGTTATTCGGTGTAGAGCTACGTAGCGAAGCGGATTGCGAATATCCGCTTGACCATCACCAAACCATAATAATACTCGTCATAGCACTTCTGATCCGTTATTATTCTAAAATGTATATGTATTATACTGTTTATTTTACATAAAATCAAACCCTTTTTTTGCCTTAAAGCGCGGTATTTCAAGCCTTTTCAGCATGATATACTATATCTCGGAGATTTTATGACAACCAACACTAAATATGGTAAATATATCATTCAAAAAATTTTAATATATTCCAGAATTTTACTGATAATCCAGGGATTTACGAAACATTCTACAAGGATTCCCAGAAAATATAGCAGAAAAGCAAACATCATTCTACGTAAATACATACTTATCTTTCCGAAAATTAAACCTTTATTTTTCCATATTTCCGATGACATTATCCATTCCTGTTCCATAGAATACAACCAGACCGGAATATAAAATAAATATTGGGGAAGCAAAAGTCCCATACCGATCACTCCGCCCGCAAATCCAAATTCCAGTATGGATGCAGACATTATAATACCCGTATAGAGTCCGGAAGCTATAAGTGTTATAACAGAAAGAGGCTCGCCAAAAACGGAAAATCCGCAGATTACATTCAGTAGATAAAAGCATCCTCTATACTTCATTATCTCTTTCAGATATTCTATTCCTGATATATCCTTTCCTGCAAATGTACTTAAAAAATAAATTGACGCCCAGGTTTTCTGCTGCCATTTTATTTTCCAGATAATGTTTGGTATCAGGTTCCCTGCCAGAAATCCTAAAAAGAATAAAAGCAAAACGGGAAATTTTCTTTTTCTTTTCATTCTCTCACCCTGTACCAGTTTACTTATCTTTCTTTTAAAATATTCCTGTGGAATTTCTTGCTGCACAAAAAAACTGTGCAGACTGTAATAATACAATCTACACAGTTTATATCTGCAAAGAACTATTTATTGCTGTTCACTCTCGTGTCCAATAATATTATTTAGCATAGTCAATTGCTCTGCTTTCGCGGATTACATTGATTTTGATCTGACCAGGATATTCAAGTTCTGCTTCAATCTGTTTTGCAATATCTCGTGCAAGGAGAACCATATCTGCATCATTTACATGCTCCGGTACTACCATTACACGAATTTCTCTACCTGCCTGAATAGCAAAAGATTTATCAACGCCCTTAAACTGATTCGTAATATCTTCCAGCTGTTTCAGACGATTTGTATAAGTCTCCAGCGTCTCTCTTCTTGCACCAGGTCTTGCAGCCGAAATAGCATCTGCTGCCTGTACGATACATGCGATCAGAGATTCCGGTTCTACATCACCATGATGGGATGCGACCGTATTAATGACGATCTGTGATTCCTTATACTTCTTACAGAGATCCACACCAATCTGAATATGAGATCCTTCAACTTCATGGTCAATTGATTTACCAATATCATGAAGAAGACCAGCTCTCTTAGCCATACGGACATCTACACCGACTTCACCAGCTAACATACCAGATAACTGAGCTACTTCGATAGAATGTCTCAAAGCATTCTGTCCGTAGCTTGAACGGAATTTCATACGTCCAAGAAGTTTCAGTAATTCCGGATGAATACCATGAACGCCAACGTCCATAGCTGCATTCTCACCATCTTCACGAATCTGCGCTTCTACTTCTTTCTGAGCTTTCTCAACCATCTCTTCGATTCTGGCCGGATGGATACGTCCATCTACGATCAGTTTTTCAAGAGCTACCCGCGCAATCTCACGACGAATCGGATCAAAGGCAGACAATACAACTGCTTCCGGTGTATCATCAATAATAAGATCTACACCTGTAAGTGTCTCAAGGGTACGGATATTACGACCTTCACGACCGATAATTCTTCCCTTCATCTCATCGCTTGGAAGCTGAACGACTGAAATGGTAGTCTCAGCTACATGATCAACCGCACATTTCTGAATGGCGTTGACTACATATTCCTTGGCCTTCTTACCAGCTTCTTCTTTTGCTCTGCTCTCCAGTTCTCTGTAAAGTCTGGCTACATCCACTTTTACATCATCTTCAACGGATCTGAGTAATTCTTCTTTTGCCTGTTCGGAGGTCAGACCTGAAACACGTTCCAGTTCCTGTACTCCTTTTTGCTCAAGTTCTTCTACTCGTTTTTCTTTTTTCTGCACCTCAGCTGCTCTCGCTGTGCATTCCGCTTCACGCTTCTCCACTGCATCTGCTTTCTTGTCAACCGCGGATTCTTTGGCTAATACACGGTTTTCATACTTCTGCAGTTCGTTTCTTCGTTCCTTGGTTTCTTTCTCCAGTTCATTTTTTGTACGGAGAGATTCTTCCTTCACTTCCAATAAAGCTTCTCTTTTTTTAGTCTCGGCTGTTTTCAGAGCTTCATCTATGATGCTTCTTGCTTTGTCTTCGGCTGTTCCAACGACTTCTGCATCCTTCTGGATTTTGTTGTTTACAGCGACTTTGCAAGTAACAGGAACCGCAATAAGTAGCGCGACTACCACAGCGACAATTGCAACAATAATTGTTGTTGTCACAGGAGCACCTCCTTATTTAGTTTTCATTGTACAAATACAACAATACAAGTTTATCTTTTTTTCATACTTATGTCAAGTTTTTCTAGGTAATTGTTTGAATATTTTTCCGATTTTGCTTGCTGTTCAACACGTTTGCAGCGAACGATTTCGTTACCAGGCAGTCGTCCGGATA
>NZ_JBWLUT010000140.1:0-3061 GCF_056504575.1 Blautia sp. CGZ-1-C1 | reverse complement strand
ACGTAGTTTTCGCATTTATCGTGAAACGCTTTCGCGTTTTTCGTGCGCCGCTTCAGCTAATCATACAATGACATATCCCCCTCTTATCTTAATACTTTCTATACATATGAAAAAAATCCGGGGGATATACCCTCGGATTTTTAATACTGTTGTTGTCCGTCCTGTTGTTACCGTTCACTTCGTATCCAGTAACGTATTTTGCCATGCATAGACTTTGCAGCTATTTACTTTTCTAACATACTTAGCAATATTTCTTTCTGATTCTTCTCCGGTGCTGCAAGAACTTCTTCCAAAAGACGATTCAGTGTCTCTCCGATTTCCCGTCCCGGCTTATATCCGGCTTCAATCAGGTCTTTGCCTGTGACAGCAAGTGTCTTTAACGATACACACTGATGCTCTTTCAGAATAATTTCGTAAGCTTCTTTCACTTTATCCAGGCGTTCCTGCTTTTCAACGCGTTTGTAGTCGCTCTGCGCCCGCATATCCGCCTGCTGTACTTCCAGATAATATGGAAAAAGATCCTCTCCAATGCGGTTTACTGCGCGGCGTACCGACTTCGTCGTCCCTTCCGGTCTGTCATCATGCCATTTCACCAGACGGGTCACCTTGCGTATCGTGTCATTGTCGAATTTCAGGCGACGAAGAATCTGCCCCGCCATCTTTTCACCTGCACTTCCATGCGTTTTGAAATGGTCTCTTCCATTCTCATCTGTTTTTCGCACAACGGGTTTACCGATATCGTGAAGCAGCATCGTAATACGAAGAACTCTGTCTGCGCGCACATAGCAGAGACTGTGCAGGATGTGCTCCCCCACCGTATAACAGTGATGAGGGGTATTCTGTGGTGTTTCCATGCAGGCATCAAATTCCGGCAGAAACTCTGCTGTGATTCCTGCTTCATAAGCTACTCTGAGATAATCCGGATGAGGTGACATAAGAAGTTTCACCAGTTCCACCTGAATTCGCTCCGCACTGACATGCTTTAAATTCGGCGCAAGAACCTTTAACGCTTTGCGGGTTTCCTCTTCAATAGTAAATCCCAGCTGTGCACTGAAACGGACTGCACGCATAATACGAAGTGCATCTTCTGTAAAACGCTCCAGCGGATCTCCCACGCAGCGAATGATATTTTTGTCGATATCTTCCATTCCTTCAAAAAGATCCACCAGACCTCTTGACGGATTATATGCCATGGCATTAATCGTGAAATCCCGGCGTTTCAGATCTTCCTCAAGACTGGCTGTGAAGGTTACCTCCTTCGGATGTCTCCCATCCTCATACTCACCATCTACACGGTAAGTAGTAACCTCATAGCTCTCTTTCTCCATGAGGACAGTCACCGTTCCATGCTGCAGACCGGTGTCTACCGTTCTGTGAAACAGGGCTTTTACCTGTTCCGGCTTCGCAGATGTAGTGATATCCCAGTCATCCGGGTTGCGGCCCAGAATAGAATCACGAACACAGCCACCTACCACATAAGCCTCATATCCTGCATTTTCAAGTATGTGCAAAATTGTTTCCGCGTTTTTTGGTATTTCTAGAATCATATGACCATCCTTATCTTTTTTATTTTGCTACAAAACCGGCACTCAGATTTTTCTGTTGCCGGTTTCCATAAGCAAATCAGACAAATGTCACTCCCTGATCTGTCACTTTCTAATTAGTATGCTCTGCCCCAGTAAACCATCTTCTTAGCCGGTTTTCCGCAGCATACGCAGACATCGCTTAAATGTTCCTGTTCAAATGGCATACATCTGGATGTAGCCTGAACATCCTCTTTGATCTTGTCTTCACATGCACGATCACCGCACCACATAGCTTTTACGAAGCCTGGTTTGTTGACAATTGTATCTTTAAATTCTTCGTAGTTTGTAGCGACATAAGTATGAGCATCTCTGTGTGCACGGGCGCGCTCCAGCATATCTTTCTGGATTGTTTCCAGAATCTCCTGTACTTTCTCTACAAGCTCATCAAATGTAACTGTGTATTTCTCTCTTGTATCACGACGGCAAACCACAGCCTGTCCATTCTCGATATCCTTCGGACCGCATTCGATACGGATCGGAATACCACGCATTTCCTGCTCTGCAAATTTGAATCCCGGGCTCTTGTCTGTGTCATCTACTTTTACACGGACTCCTGCTGCCTTTAATGCTGCAAACATTTCGTCTGCTTTCTCCAGAACGCCTTCTTTTCTCTGCTGGATCGGAATGATGACTGCCTGTGTCGGAGCGATTCTCGGAGGCAGTACCAGACCGCTGTTGTCACCATGTACCATGATAATAGCACCGATCATACGTGTTGTCATTCCCCAGGATGTCTGATGTACATACTGAAGTTTGTTCTCTTTATCTGTATACTGGATGCCGAATGCTCTGGCAAATCCGTCACCAAAGTTATGGCTTGTACCGGACTGAAGAGCTTTTCCATCATGCATCAGAGATTCGATTGTGTAAGTAGCCTCTGCACCGGAGAATTTCTCTTTCTCTGTCTTCTGTCCCTTGATAACCGGGATAGCAAGTACTTCTTCACAGAAGTCTGCATAGAGGTTCAACATCTGAATTGTACGTTCTTCTGCTTCTTCAGCTGTAGCATGAGCTGTATGGCCTTCCTGCCATAAGAACTCACGTGAACGAAGGAACGGACGTGTTGTCTTTTCCCATCTTACTACTGAACACCACTGATTGTATACTTTTGGCAGATCTCTGTGAGACTGGATTTCTTTTGCATAGAAATCACAGAATAATGTCTCAGATGTCGGACGTACGCACAGACGCTCCTGAAGCGGATCCAGACCGCCATGAGTTACCCATGCAACTTCCGGTGCGAATCCTTCTACGTGATCTTTCTCTTTCTGAAGAAGAGATTCCGGGATAAAGATTGGCATGTATACGTTCTGTACACCTGTCTCTTTGAATCTTCTGTCCAGTTCATGCTGGATGTTCTCCCAGATTGCATATCCTGCAGGTTTGATTGCCATGCAGCCTTTAACGCTGGTATATCCGCACAGTTCAGCTTTCTTTACAACGTCGGTATACCACTGGGCGAAATCGTCTTCCAT
>NZ_JBWLUT010000139.1:0-22476 GCF_056504575.1 Blautia sp. CGZ-1-C1 | reverse complement strand
TGTAACCCATACTATGATGCTCTTCCGGCAGTAGTTCAGGAATACATGGACAAAGTTAACGCTAAGATCGGTACAGATTACAAATTATTCAACTACTACGGAGCTGCTGATGCAGAACACGTAATCGTTGCTATGGGATCTGTAAACGATACAATCGAAGAGACAATCGACTACCTTGCAGCAGCAGGAAAGAAAGTCGGTGTTGTTAAAGTTCGTCTTTACAGACCATTCTGCGCACAGGCACTCATCGATGCAATTCCGGATTCTGTAAAACAGATCACAGTTCTTGACAGAACTAAAGAGCCGGGTGCACTTGGCGAGCCACTGTACCTTGACGTTGTAGCAGCATTAAAAGACAGCAAATTCGGCGGCGTAAAAGTATTCTCCGGACGTTATGGTTTAGGTTCCAAAGATACTACACCTGCACAGATCGTAGCTGTTTATGAGAACACTGCTAAAGAAAAATTCACAATCGGTATCGTTGATGATGTTACTAACCTTTCCCTTGAGACAGGTGCTCCGATCGTAACAACTCCTGAAGGAACAACAAACTGTAAATTCTGGGGTCTGGGAGCTGATGGTACAGTAGGTGCCAACAAGAACTCCATCAAGATCATCGGTGACAACACAGACATGTACGCACAGGCTTACTTTGATTATGACTCCAAGAAGTCTGGTGGTGTTACAATGTCCCACTTACGTTTTGGTAAGAAACCGATCAAATCCACATACCTGATCCACGAAGCAAACTTCGTAGCATGTCACAATCCATCCTACGTAAACAAATACAACATGGTTCAGGAACTTGTTGATGGCGGTACATTCCTCCTTAACTGTGCTTGGGATATGGAAGGTCTTGAGAAACATTTACCAGGACAGGTTAAAGCATTCATCGCTAACCACAATATCAAATTCTACACAATTGACGGTGTTAAGATCGGTATTGAAACAGGCATGGGACCAACACGTATCAACACAATCCTTCAGTCTGCATTCTTCAAACTTACAGGAATCATTTCCGGAAGAGCAGGCAATCGACCTTATGAAAGCTGCTGCTAAGGCAACATACGGACGTAAGGGTGATGATGTCGTTCAGAAGAACTGGGCTGCTATCGATGCAGGTGCTAAACAGGTTGTTGAGATCACAGTTCCGGAAAGCTGGAAAGATGCTGAGGACGAAGGTCTTCATATGACTCATGCAACAGAAGGACGTCAGGATGTTATTGATTTCGTTAACAATATCCAGGCTAAAGTTAATGCTCAGGAAGGTAACTCCTTACCTGTATCTGCATTCAAGGATTATGTAGATGGTACTACACCATCAGGTTCTTCTGCATATGAGAAACGTGGTATCGCAGTTAACGTTCCTGTATGGAATCCTGAAAACTGTATCCAGTGTAACAGATGTGCTTATGTCTGCCCACATGCAGTTATCCGTCCTGTAGCTCTGACAGCTGAGGAAGCAGCTAATGCTCCTGAAGGCATGAAGACATTAGACCTTACAGGTATGAAAGAATACAAATTCACAATGTCCGTATCCGCACTTGACTGTACAGGATGTGGTTCTTGTGTAAACGTTTGCCCAGGTAAGAAGGGTGCGAAAGCACTTGCTATGGAAAACCTTGAAGCAAGCGAAAACGAGCAGAAATACTTTGACTACACAGTGAAACTGCCGGTTAAAGAAGATGTTATCGCTAAATTTAAAGAAGCAACTGTTAAAGGCGAGCCAGTTCAAACAGCCTCTGCTTGAGTTCTCAGGAGCTTGTGCAGGATGTGGTGAAACACCATACGCTAAACTGATCACTCAGCTGTTCGGTGACAGAAATGTACATTGCAAACGCAACAGGATGTTCCTCTATCTGGGGTAACTCCTCACCATCTACACCATATACAGTAAACGCTAAGGGACAGGGTCCTGCATGGTCTAACTCTCTGTTCGAAGATAACGCTGAGTTTGGTTATGGTATGCTTCTTGCTCAGAGAGCTATCCGTGATGGCTTAAAAGCAAAAGTTGAAGATGTTGTTGCTAACGGAACAAATGAAGACGTTAAAGCAGCTGGTCAGGAATGGCTGGATACATTTGCTGTAGGTGCTACAAACGGTGCTGCTACAGACAAACTTGTTGCTGCTACTTGAAGCTTGCGGATGTGACAAAGCAAAAGAAATCCTTGCTCAGAAAGACTTCCTCGCTAAGAAATCCCAGTGGATCTTCGGTGGTGACGGATGGGCTTACGATATCGGATTCGGTGGTGTTGACCATGTTCTCGCAAGCGGACGTGATATTAACGTAATGGTGCTCGATTACAGAGATTTGTTTACTCCAACACAGGCGGACAGTCTTCTAAGTCTACACCAACAGGTGCTATCGCTCAGTTCGCTGCAGGCGGTAAAGAGACTAAGAAGAAAGATATGGCTTCCATCGCTATGAGCTATGGCTATGTATACGTTGCTCAGATCTCCATGGGTGCTGACTTCAACCAGACTGTAAAAGCTATTGCAGAGGCTGAGGCTTATCCGGGACCATCTCTGATCATCGCTTACGCTCCATGTATCAACCATGGTATCAAGAAAGGTATGGCAAAAGCTCAGACAGAGGAAGAATTAGCAGTTAAGGTTGGATACTGGCACAACTTCAGATTCAACCCGGCAGCAGAAGGAAACAAGTTCTCTCTTGATTCCAAGGCTCCGAGCATGGAAGATTATCAGGCATTCCTTGACGGTGAGGTTCGTTACAACTCTCTGAAACGTCAGAATCCTGAGAAGGCTGCAAGACTGTTTGCTAAGAATGAGGCTGAGGCTAAAGCCAGATATGAATATCTGCAGAAGCTGATCGCTCTTCATAGTGCTGAATAATCTTTTCGGTTTTTGAACGACTGTAAACAAGTTTATAAATCATTAAAAAATAAATAGATAGAGCTATTTATAGTGTCCAGACGATATATGTGGGCCGCGGTACTTTTTGTATCGCGGTCCTTTTTATAAGGGACGTCAGAAAATGAAATAACTTCTGGGGCTCAGTTTCGGAACCACTGAATTTCTAAGCATTTGAAAAGCCACTAAAAGCATTCAGAAATCGCTCAAACTCGCCTGCGGCTCAGACAGTGAGCGATTTCTGAATAACGCGGCTTTCCAAATACTGAGAAATTCAATGAACCCTCAAAATTCGCCCCAGAAGTTATTTCATTTCCTGACTGGATACTGGCTGATTTAAATACTTTCGTTGTTCTTAAACAATAAAATAATGTTGGCTATAAATTTGACAAGTATTGGATATTTGTCTATAATCAGTGAGAACTCTATAACTCGGTTTAGAATGATAGAATATGAAGGAGCGGTTATGAGGAGATTTGTGAGCAGGGATAGTAAGAAGGATTTCTATTTATTATATACGCTTGTATTTGGGGTTATTGCGGGGTTTATTTATTATCAATTTGCGGGGAATGGGAAGTCTTTGGTGTGGAGTCATGATGGGATTCCGCAGCATTTGAATTCGCTGGCTTATTATGGACGGTATCTGAGAGAGGTTCTTCATACAGTTTTTGTGGAGCATAAGCTGGAATTGCCTATGTGGGATATGAATATCGGGTATGGTTCGGATATTCTTACGACGCTGCATTATTATGTGATCGGGGATCCGCTGACTTTGTTGTCTGTGTTTGTGCCGGCGGATAAGACGGAGATTTTGTATGAGGTTCTGATTTTTCTGAGGATTTATCTGGCGGGGATTTCGTTTAGTATTTTTTGTTTTTATCATAAGAATCCGAAGCAGGCAACGTTTATGGGGACGTTGATCTATATTTTTGCGGGATGGACGATTTATGCGGCTATGAAGCATCCGTATTTTTCCAACCCTATGATTTATCTGCCATTGGTTCTGATGGGGATTGATAAGATTTATAAGAGGGAGAAGCCATGGCTGTTTATCTGGGCGACTGCGGTTTCAGCTATGTCGAATTTCTATTTCTTTTATATGATCTGTATTTTTATGTTTATTTATGCGGCTTTCCGGTATTTTGGAATTTTCAGCGAGAGAAGTGTGAAGGATGTTCTGGGATGGCTGGTGAAGTTTATTGGGTATTATGCGGTGGCTTTGATGATCGCGGCGGTTATTTTTCTGCCGGTGATCATGACGCTTTTTGGTACGGACAGGTTTCAGGCTGAGAATTATGTGCCTCTTTTATATGATAGGATTTATTATGAGAAATATCTGGGTGATCTGATCGGGGAGAATATGATCCAATGGGGGGTTGCCGGGTATTCTGCTGTTGCTATGGCAGGTGTGTTTGTGCTTTTTTCCAGGAAGAAGAAGTACCTGGATCTGAAATTGGGATTTGGGCTGTTGAATCTGTTTTTACTGGTGCCTTTTGCAGGGCATGCGCTCAATGGTTTCTCCTATGTGTCCAACAGGTGGATCTGGGCTTATGGGATGATGATCGCATATATTTTTGTGAAGGCGTATCCTGAGCTGTTTACTCTGACTGTGAGGGAAAAGAAGAAGATTTTTGTTATGGTCGTGGCGTATTGTGTGCTGGCATTGTTTGCGAAGGCTGCCAGGACGCAGAGAAATATGGCCGGTGTGCTGGTTCTGGTATTGGCTGTGTTTACGGTTACTTCTTTTGGAAATATTTTTCTGCAGGGGAAGTATATGTGCGGGCTTCTCAGTGCTTTGCTTGTGGTGAGCATTATGTTGAATGTTTCTTATCAGTATTCTTATGAGAAGGATTATCTGTCGGAGTTTGCAGCCGAAGAGGAGTCACTGGATAAGCTGGAGTCGAATACGGATAAAGCGGTTCTTGCTGCCGGGGATTCAGGTGTCTATCGTTATGATCAGTATGGGGCATTGCCCTATGATAATACTTCTATGTATATGGGTACGAACAGTACTGCTTATTATTTCAGTCTTGCAAACAGCAGTATCAGTGATTTTTTCAGCGAGATGTATCTGAATACACCATGGGAACAGCATTATGAGAATCTGGACGGAAGGACGATCCTGGACAGGCTGGCTTCTGTGAAGTATTTTGTGATAAGTGGTGATAATTTTCGCTATCTTTCCTATGGATATAACAGGGAGAAGGGTTCTGCAGGAAAGGGAAAAAGTGAGTGCAGGGCTTATGAGAATGAGAATGCACTGCCTCTGGGTTATACTTATGACAGCTATATTCCTGTATCGGAATATGAGAAAATGGATGTGGTAAAAAAGCAGCAGGCTCTGATGGACGGTGTGGTGCTTGAGGAGAGTACACTGCCTGAGGCATCTGTTGATGCTGATGATGAGAATATTCAATATCGTATGGAGGCAGGGGATGGTTGTGCTCTGTCTAAGGGAGCAATCAGGGTGACGAAGGAAGGGGCACAGCTGAAGCTTGT
Organism: Blautia sp. CGZ-1-C1; assembly: GCF_056504575.1. NCBI lineage: Bacteria > Bacillati > Bacillota > Clostridia > Lachnospirales > Lachnospiraceae > Blautia > Blautia sp. CGZ-1-C1. The sequence continues at coordinate 17,106 of NZ_JBWLUT010000139.1, read as the reverse complement.
GTTCCATGGCCTTACGGACAGTGAGAATTATCTGATCGCAGATAATCTGGATTATGACAGTCTTTCACCGAGGGAACTGATTGGTAACAGTCAGTGGAAGAAGATGTCTGAGTATGACCAAAATAAGGTTCTTGATGAGGACAGCCAGTGGCGGTACTGGAAGGAGTCAAAGGAAGCGGCTATGACGGTCAGTTCCAATGATGTGACCAAGACCATAAAGATTTTTACGGATAAGTATAATGCCTACAGTGGACGGCATGATTTTCTCTGTAATATGGGATATTCCAGATCAGGGGTTCGTACTATGACAATCACCTTTGCCAATACAGGTGTTTATACCTATGATAAATTAAGGGTTGTCAGCCAGCCGGTACAGGGGATTGAGGCAAAGACTGTGAAGCTGGGTGAAGAAGCTCTCGAGAATGTAAAAATGGGAACAAATGAGATCGCAGGGAATATCAGTATTTCCAAAAAGAAAGCTCTTGTATTGTCTGTCCCGTACAGTAAAGGATTTACAGCTTATGTGGATGGCAAAGAAACAAAGCTTCAGAAGGCAAATACCATGTTTATGGCGTTGGAACTCGAACCTGGTTCCCATGAAATACGATTGACGTATTGTACACCATATTTAAAGGCAGGCCTGGCACTCAGTCTGGCTGGCTTAGTGGTTTATTTTATGTTGGTGGCCGTTCGAAGAAAAAAACGTTGCTGAGAATGGAATAATGGACTTTTCTGTAAAGTCGTGTATAATAGAACAGGTAGTTTAGATTCAAAGTTTTATTGCTACAGGCAATTTGAAATGGAATTGCAATAGTTATGTTGCTGATGACAAAGTAAACAGCAGCGGATTATAATTAAAAATGAGGAATGACATCATGAGTAAATTATCAGTAGTGCTTCCGGCATATAATGAAGAATTAATGGTAGGAAAAACCTGTCGTGTGCTGGCGGAAGTCCTTACGAAGGCAGAGATTCCCTATGAACTGGTTGTGGTAAACGATGGCTCCGGTGACCGGACATGGGAAGAGATTCAGAAAGCAGGAGAAAAGGACGCAAATGTAACAGGTGTACTTTTTTCGAGAAATTTTGGAAAAGAGGCAGCGATTTTTGCAGGACTGGCACAGGCCAGTGGCGATGTAGTTGCTGTTATGGACTGTGATCTGCAGCATCCGCCCCAGACGCTTATTGAGATGTACAGATTGTGGCAAAATGGATATGAAGTAATCGAGGGCATAAAAGCGGACAGAGGAAAAGAAGGCTTTTTACATAAAGAATGTGCCGGCTTCTTCTATGATATTATGTCAAAGGCTACGAGAGTTAATATGAAGGATGCATCTGATTTTAAGATGATGGACAGGAAGGCGGTGGACAGCATTCTGTCAATGCCTGAGCGGAATATGTTCTTTCGTGCTACTTCTTCCTGGGTGGGATATAAGACCACAAGTGTAGAATTTGAAGTGCAGGAAAGAGAAGCTGGTGTTTCCAAATGGTCTCCCTGGGCACTAGTGAAGTATGCGTTTACGAATATTGTGGCATTTACGACAGTTCCGCTGCAGTTTGTTACGATCACAGGTTTGCTTTGTTTTATCTGCTCTGTGATTCTTATGATCTATTCACTGGTTCAGTATTTTACAGGTTCCGCTGTGGAGGGATATACGACTTTGCTGATGGTTCTGCTTCTGGTGGGCAGTGCCATGATGATCAGTCTTGGAATCATTGGATATTATATTTCCAAGATTTATGAAGAGGTAAAGCGCAGACCGCGATATATTATTTCCAAAGTTATTAAAAAGGGAAGAGAACATAATTAATCATTACAAACGAAAGATATTGCAATCGTGCCATATGTTTGAACTGGTGTACCACCAAGTTGAACATACGATCAGGTATATAACTATGAATATATTTAAATGATAAAAATGAAGGAAATAAAACAGTTATGAAACAATGGATCAGAAAAATGTATGAAAGTTCCGTAATCCGCTATGTTTTTTTTGGCGGATGCACTACGCTGGTGAATCTGGTCAGCTTTTTTGTTCTGAGAAAACTTGATGTGGAACTCAATATTGCTAATATTATTTCTATCATACTGGCGATTCTGTTCGCCTATGTGGTAAATTCGAAATTTGTTTTTCAGGATAAATGTGAAACTCTGAGAGATCATATTCAGCCATTTTGTAAATTTATCAGCGCCAGATTAGTGACTATGGTGATTGAGGTTGGCGGTGTCTGGCTGCTTGTGTCAGTAATGGGACTAAATGATATGATCGGTAAATTTCTGACGCAGTTTATCGTGCTGATATTGAATTACATATTTAGTAAATTTTTTGTATTTACAACAGGAAAGAGAGGGAAGAACTCATGACATTGCAGGAAGCTGTTTCCAATATTGAACCGTTAGATCAGAAAGCTATGGTTATTGCACAGAAAAGATGGGACAGTATTGCGAAACCATTACATTCTCTTGGAAAACTGGAAACTCTGTTGACACAGGTTGCAGGAATTACAGGGAATGCTGATATTGACCTTTCTAAAAGAGGTCTGGTCGCTATGTGCGCAGACAATGGTGTGGTAGAAGAAGGGGTGACTCAGACAGGGCAGGAAGTAACTGCAATCGTGGCAGAGAATTTTCTGAGATATGATACCTCCGTTGGTGTGATGTGTAAACAGAATCATGCGGAGATTTTTCCGGTAGACATGGGTATGGTAACTGATACAAAAGTACGCACAGATCACAAGGTTGCGTATGGTACGCAGAATATGACCAAAGGCCCTGCCATGACAAGAGAACAGGCCATAAAAGGTATTGAAGCAGGAATTGCTATGGTAGAAGAGTTAAAAAATAAAGGGTATAAGATTCTTGCAACAGGAGAGATGGGAATCGGAAATACGACTACCAGCAGTGCGGTGGCTTCTGTATTGTTGGATCAGCCGGTAGAAGAGATGACTGGACGTGGCGCAGGGCTGACAAGTGAAGGTCTGGTACGAAAAATCGCAGCAATCAGGAAAGCAATTGAGCTGAATCAGCCGGATCCTTCAGATGCAATCGATGTCCTGGCGAAGGTTGGTGGTCTGGATATCGCAGGAATGGCGGGTGTATTCCTTGGCGGAGCGGTTTATCATGTTCCGGTTATAATGGACGGATTTATTTCCTGCGTTTCTGCATTGATCGCGATGCAGATTTGCCCGGCAGCAGGGGACTATATCCTGGCATCTCATGTATCGAAAGAGCCGGCTGCGCATCTGATTCTGGAGCATATGAAGAAAGAAGCGATTCTTTATGCGGATATGTGTCTTGGTGAGGGAACCGGTGCGGTAGCTTTATTCCCGATTCTTGATCTGGCGGCGGCTGTTTATCATTCTATGAGTACTTTTGAAGATATCAATGTGGAACAGTATGAGGAGCTGAAATAATGTTGACAATTGTGACCGGAGGAAGCGGAAGCGGGAAATCGGCTTTTGCGGAGGATAAGGTGCTTGCTTTCGGGGAAGCACAGAGGGTTTACATAGCAACAATGCATCCGTTTGATGAAGAAAGCCATAAAAGAATCGAGAGACACCGCAAAATGCGTGCCGGAAAAGGCTTTGAGACGATAGAATGCTATACCGGACTGAAAGATGTGCAGCTGCCGTCTGGCTGTGTGGTCTTGCTGGAATGCATGTCTAATCTGGTGGCAAATGAGATGTTTGAAGAGCAGGGAGCACATGAACAGACAGTAAAGGATATCATGAGTGGAATTGATGAACTGGTCCGGCAGGCAGCACATGTGGTGATCGTGACGAATGAGATTTTTTCAGATGCGGTCGTATTTGATAAAGAAATGGCTTCTTACTTAGAATATCTCGGAAAGATCAATCAGGCTGTCGCACTGAGAGCGGATGAGGTAGTGGAAGTTGTTTATGGGATCCCAGTGTATCAGAAGAAGTAGAAGAGATATTTATGATAATAAATATGATAAGAAATAAGAAGTGCTATTAAAAATAGTGTGAAAAAGAGGAAGTGCAAATGAAATCTCTATGGAATAATTTTAAGGTAGCTTTTGCCATGTTTTCAAAGATTCCCATGCCCCGTGCGGACTGGACGAAGGAAAACATGAAATATATGTTTTGCTTTTTTCCATTTATTGGAACAGTAATCGGTGCATTGACGATGCTGGTGGCATATCTGGGGCTGCGTTTTGAGTATCAGCCGGGTTTTGTGACTGCGGTTTTAGTTCTTGCACCTGTGTTCGTGACAGGCGGGATTCATGTGGATGGTCTGCTGGATACTTCGGATGCGCTCAGTTCCTGGCAGGAGAGAAGCAGAAGGCTGGAGATTCTTAAAGATTCCCATGCCGGGGCATTTGCTGTTATTACGGCTGCGGTGTATTTTGTTTGCTGGTATGGGGCATACAGCCAGTTATTTGGCATTGAGGAAAATATGAAAGCAATTGGGATTCTGAGTCTGGGCTTTATGGTTTCCAGATGCCTTTCAGGGATTGGTGTTATTACTTTTCCAAAGGCAAAGGCTGATGGTACGGTAGCAGAATTTTCAAGAAATTCTTCGGATGTGATATCAAGAAATATACTGGTGGTTTATCTGGTGATTCTTGCAGTTTTGATGATCTGGATCGAGCCGGTATGGGGAATTGCAGCTTTTGCAGGAGCGTTGCTGATCTTTGGATATTATCATCATATTGCAATGAAGTATTTTGGCGGAACGACCGGGGATATATCGGGATTTTTCCTGTGTATCTGTGAGGTTGGAATGGCTGTGATCCTTGCTGTGATCACAAATTTCTGAGTCATGTGGATATTCGGCAATGGAAAGCAGGAAATATACCTGATTTAGTCAGAATATGAAATATCTGGCAGGAATTGATAAGGAGAGTGTGGAAAATATGGAGATGATCATTGGCGGTGCATATCAGGGAAAAACTGTTTATGCAAAAAAGGAATATCCTCTGTTAAACTGGGCGGATGGAGATAAAGTAACCGAAGAGGAACTGATGAGAGCACAGGGGGTTACGGATTTTCAGAAATATATCCGCAGAGAACTGGAAAAAGAGAGAGATGTATCAGAACTTGCTGAGCAGATTATTCTTAAAAACCCGGATGTTATTCTTGTCTCTCAGGAAGTGGGATATGGAGTAGTACCGGTAGATGCCTTTGACAGGAAATACCGGGAAGCAGTAGGCCGTGTGTGTACGAAACTGGCGGCATACAGCCATAAGGTGACAAGGGTAGTCTGTGGAATCGGGACGGTGATCAAAGATGATTAAACTATGGCTGATTAGACACGGAAAGACAGAAGGAAATAAACTTGCCCGTTATATTGGCACAACGGATGAACCGTTATGTCAGGAGGGAATAGAATTCCTGAAAAAGATGGATTATCCGAAGGTGCAGGAGATTTATGTAAGTCCGCTCAGACGCTGTGTTCAGACTGCTGAGATTCTTTTCCCGGAGAAACCGGTACATATTATCGAAGAACTGGCAGAATGTGATTTTGGCGAATTTGAGAATAAGAATTACAAAGAACTGGATGGAAATCCAAATTATCAGGCATGGATAGACAGCAATGGAACTTTACCGTTTCCCGGAGGGGAGAGCAGAGAAGAATTTAGAAACAGAAACCTTAGGGGATTTGAAAAAGTAGTAACTAGCTGTATCCGTAGTCACGTAACTGAGGTGGCTTTGGTGGTTCATGGCGGCACGATCATGAATATTATGGAAGAGTATACAGATATACAAAAACAGTTTTATGAATGGCATGTCAAAAATGGTGGTGGCTATGAGGTTGAACTGGATGAGAATATGTGGAAGAACGGAAGAAAGCAGTTAAAATTAAAATCATCCATTATGGAAGGCTGATTAGGATTCACATCGTGCAGCGTTTTGCCGGGCACGGAGTGATCAGCAACACGTTTGGCGAGGATATACGAAAATCCTGAAATATAAAATATTGACAAATCTGAAAATCTGTCATGAAATCATTTTCAATATAAAAGAACGAAGTTGTTCATTTGTTAAAAATGGACGCTTCGTTCTTTTTTATTTCCGCACATCTACAAGAAACTTCGAGAAAAAAACGGAAAACTAAAAATATTTTGAAAAACCAAAAAGATTTTGTGATTCTCTCTTGCATTATGTGAAGAAATATGTTAGAGTATTAGTATAAAATTCCTAAACAATAGGTAAAAAGCAATAGTGAATTGGTGATTTTTAACAAGTAAAAGGAGGAACTATATGCTGGTAATTGGTAATGGAAGAATGATCACACGGGACGCATCCAACCCATTTGTTGAGAATGGTGCTGTTGCAATGGATGGTAACACCATAGTAATGGTGGGGGTAACTGAAGAAGTAAAGAAGGCTTATCCGGATGCCGAATTTGTTGATGCGAAGGGTGGAGTTATCATGCCGGCATTTATTAATGCCCATGAGCATATTTACAGCTCCTTCGCACGAGGATTAAGCATTAACGGATATAATCCGCAGGGCTTTCTGGATATCCTTGACGGATTGTGGTGGACAGTAGACCGACATCTTACACTGGAGCAGACGAAGCTTTCTGCATATGCAACCTATATTGACTCTATTAAAAATGGCGTAACAACAGTATTTGACCATCATGCAAGTTTTGGACATATTACAGGTTCACTCAGTGCGATTGAAGAAGCAGCCAGAGATTTAGGTGTGCGTACCTGCCTCTGCTACGAGATTTCTGACCGTGACGGAATGGAGAAATCCAGAGAATCTGTAATGGAGAACGTGAATTTTATCAAACATGCACTTGCAGATGACAGCGACATGATTGCCGGAATGATGGGTATGCATGCGTCCTTTACAATTTCTGATGAGACAATGGCTCTTTGCAACGAACTGAAGCCGGAAGGCGTCGGATATCATATTCATGTAGCGGAAGGAATTTATGATCTTCATCAGTGTCTGAAAGAACATGGTAAGCGTATCGTTGACCGTCTTTATGACTGGAATATCCTGGGACCGAAGACGTTGCTGGGACATTGTATTTATGTCAATGAACATGAGATGGATCTGATCAAGGAGACAGATACCATGGTGGTACATAATCCGGAATCTAATATGGGAAATGCCTGTGGATGTCCTCCAACTATGAGAATGGTACAGAAAGGAATTCTCACAGGTCTTGGTACAGACGGATATACTCATGATATGATGGAATCCTGGAAAGTTGCAAATGTACTTCACAAACATCATCTCTGCGATCCGAATGCGGCGTGGGGTGAGGTTCCGCAGATGCTCTTTGAGGGAAATGCGAAAATTGCCAACAGATACTTTAAGAAACAGCTCGGTGTGCTCAAAGAAGGAGCTGCCGCAGATGTGATCGTAATTGATTATGATCCGCTGACACCAATGAATGAGAATAATATTAACGGACACCTGATGTTTGGGGTAAACGGAAGCATGGTTCAGACTACCGTATGTAATGGTAAAGTTCTTATGAAAGACCGAGAGGTTCTTGTATGCGATGAAGCGAAAGTGATGGCAGATTGCCGTCGGGCTGCAAAAGAACTTGCTGATGATATTAATGGCTGATTCTTGAAATAATTTTGCTGGCACTTTTAAAGGCAAGAGGAGAAGAAAAAGTATAATAAAGGCCAGACAGGAAATTCTGTCTGGCTGAAATAAACATGAATAAAAAATAATGGAGGATCGGATTATGAGTGAAGTCATGACCTGTATGCCCTTTGAACAGTTAATGAACTGGGTATTAGAAGAGAAGAAAACAAAAGGAACCGTATTCGGACAGCACAGAGCTTATGTGGCAGAAGCTGATAAGAAGCTGAATATTTTTGAAAGAAATTTAGAGACACCGATCGGACCGGCAGCAGGACCACATACACAGCTGACACAGAATATCGTTGCTTCCTATTATGCAGGAGCACGTTTTTTTGAATTGAAAACTGTTCAGAAGATGGACGGCGCAGAACTTGCAGCCTGTATTAACAGACCATGTATCCTTGCTGAGGATGAAGGATATAACTGCGAATGGTCTACAGAGCTTTATGTTCCTCAGGCGATGGGTGAGTATATCAAAGCATGGTTTATTCTCCATGTAATCGCAAAAGAATTTGATCTTGGTGCACAGGATGGATTCCAGTTTAATATTTCTGTCGGATATGATCTCGAGGGAATTAAAACACCAAAAATTGATGGCTTTATCAATAACATGATGGAAGCGAAGGATACGGAAATCTTTAAAGAATGTAAGCAGTGGTTATTAGATAACGTAGATAAATTTGAGAAAGTTACAAAAGAAGATATCGAGGCAATTCCGTCTGATATCTGTAATTCTGCGACAATCTCTACTCTTCACGGATGTCCTCCGAATGAGATTGAGAGCATTGCAACTCATCTGTTTAAAGAGAAACATCTGAATACATTTATCAAATGTAATCCAACTCTTCTTGGATATGAATTTGCGAGAAAAACGATGGATGACATGGGATATGATTACATGGTATTCGGTGATTTCCATTTCAAAGATGATTTACAGTATGAGGATGCTATCCCGATGTTTAAGAGACTGCAGGCACTTGCAGATGAGCTGAATCTTGCATTTGGTGTGAAGATCACGAATACATTCCCTGTAGATGTTACAAGAAATGAGCTTCCAAGCGAAGAAATGTATATGTCCGGAAAATCTCTTTTCCCGTTATCCATTTCTCTTGCAGCAAAGCTTTCCAGAGAATTTGATGGAAAACTTCGTATTGCTTACTCCGGTGGAGCTGATTACTATAATATTGACCTTATCGTTAAAAGCGGTGTATGGCCTGTGACAGTAGCAACTACCTTGCTGAAACCAGGCGGATATCAGAGATTTACACAGATGGCCCAGAAAGTTATGGCTGCCGGTGTTGAAGAATGGACGGGTATTGATGTAGCTGCACTTGAGCAGCTTGCTGAGGATGCGAAGAAAGATGCACATCATGTAAAGAGCATCAAGACTCTTCCGAAGAGAAAAACAGACTCAGAAGTTCCGCTTCTTGACTGCTTCTTTGCTCCATGTGAAGAGGGATGTCCGATTCATCAGGATATCACAACTTATGTGAAACTGGCAGGAGAGGGAGATTATGCACAGGCATTAAGAGTTATCCTTGAGAAGAATGCCCTTCCGTTTATCACAGGTACTCTCTGCGCACATAACTGTATGTATAAATGTACACGTAACTTCTATGAAGAACCTGTAAATATCCGTAACACCAAGCTTATTGCAGCACAGAATGGATATGACACAGTGATCGGTGAAATCAAAGCGGGTACGGCAAATGGTAAGAAAGTAGCTGTTGTCGGTGCGGGTCCTGCAGGTATTGCTTCTGCATATTTCCTTGCAAGAGCCGGTGCTTCGGTAACAGTATTTGAGAAAGAAGAGAAAGCCGGCGGTGTGATCCGTTATGTAATTCCGGGATTCCGTATTTCTGGTGAAGCAATTGATAAAGATATTTCTTTCATTGAGAAAATGGGTGTGGAAATCAAAACCGGTACAGAAATCACATCCGTACAGGAATTAAAAGAACAAGGATACGATGCAGTGATCGTTGCAGTAGGCGCAAACAAACCGGGAACCTTGAAACTTGAAAAAGGCGAAACGGTCAATGCACTGAAATTCTTAAGAGATTTTAAAGAATCAGATGGCAAAGTTTCTCTCGGAAAGAATGTTGTTGTTATCGGCGGTGGAAACACAGCTATGGATACGGCAAGAGCTGCAAAACGTACAGAGGGTGTAGAGCACGTTTATCTGGTATACAGAAGAACAAAACGTTATATGCCTGCAGCAGAAGACGAGTTGTTGGAAGTTCTGGAAGAGGGTATTGAATTCAGAGAACTTCTTTCACCGGTATCTCTGGAGAATGGCAGGCTTTTCTGCAAGAAGATGGTACTTGGCAACATGGATGCTTCCGGACGTGCCAGCGTAACAGAAACGGATGAAACAGTAGAGGTTCCGGCCGATACAGTGATCGTTGCAGTAGGTGAGAAAGTTCCGACAGAGTTCTATGAAGCAAATGGCATTGCAGTCAATGAACGAGGAAAAGCCCGCATCAATGACAAGACAATGGAGACAAGTGTAGAAGGTGTTTATGTAGCCGGTGATGGTGCGAAGGGAGCTGCTACGATCGTAGAAGCAATACGTGATGCGCAGATTGCGGTAAAAGCAATTCTCGGACATGATATCGTAAAAGGCCAGCCGGTACCTGGAACAGAAGAAGACTGCTATTCTAAGAAAGCAATTCTTAAAGAGAGTAAAGATGCTGCAAATGAAAGTGAACGCTGCCTGACTTGTAATAAAGTCTGTGAGAACTGTGTGGATGTATGTCCAAACAGAGCAAATATTTCCATCAAAGTGCCGGGAATGGCTATGAACCAGGTAATCCACGTAGATTATATGTGCAATGAATGTGGCAACTGTAAGAGCTTCTGTCCATATGCAAGTGCACCATATAAAGATAAATTTACATTATTTGCTTCAGAGGCAGATATGGCAGACAGCACAAATGACGGATTTGCAGTGATCAATCCGGAAACAAAAGAGTGTAAGGTTCGTCTGCTGGGTCAGATTTCTGACTGTAAGGCGGATGATGCCAATGATAAACTGTATGAGGGTCTTCGCAGACTGATCTGCGCGGTGATCGATGATTACGGTTATCTGATCATGAAATAGGTATTTCTGTTTATATAATCTTTATGTGACGGTGATTCCTTTTTCTGAAAATAGCAGAAAATAAAAAGAAATTAATACACTGTCCACAGTACCAAAGGCTGTGGACAGTGTGCATATCAGGCTGAACGCGGCCGCATATCAGGGGTGTATATGCGGTATCACAGGCAGACAGAGAAAAACTCCTAAAAGAGTTCAACTGAATGTCCAAAAGGCAGACGTGCAAGAAAGAAAGGAGAGTCCAATATGGCAGTATTTACAGTCAATGGACAGAAGGTCGAAACGATCAGAAATCAGAAACTGCTGCGTTTTTTGCGGGATGAACTTCACCTTACATCTGTGAAAGACGGATGCAGCGAGGGTGCTTGCGGAGCCTGTACAGTTATTATTGACGGGAAGATCTGTAAGGCATGTGTTCCAGATACAGACATGCTGGATGGCAGAACGATAATTACAGTAGAAGGTCTGACTGAATGGGAAAAAGAAGTTTATACATATGCCTATGGAAAGGCGGGAGCAGTCCAGTGTGGGTTTTGCATTCCTGGGATGGTGATGTGTACGAAGGCTCTTCTGGACGTAAATAAACAACCGACAGATGATGAAATCAAATATGCATTGCGCAATAATTATTGCCGTTGTACAGGATATGTAAAGATCATGGATGCAGTGCGGCTGGCCGCGAAGGTTTTAAGTAAAGGTGTGATTCCGGATGATATGGATGACAACTGGAATCTTGGTCATCGTGTATCCAGAATTGATGTGGAAGAGAAAGTACTTGGAACTGGCAAATATCCGGATGACTTTTACCTTGATGGAATGCTGTATGGGGCAGCACTGAGAAGTAAATACCCGCGTGCCCGTGTACTTGAAATTGATACGACAGCAGCTGAGGCACTTTCCGGAGTAGAAGCAGTTGTAACAGCAAAGGATATTCCGGGAGAAAATAAGATCGGACATTTGAAGCATGATCAGTATACTTTGATTCCTGTAGGAGGCTTAACTCATTATCTGGGTGATGCGATCGCTGTTGTAGCTGCAAAGGACAGGGAAACGGCAGAGAAAGCGAAGAAGCTGATCAAAGTCAAATATGAGGTACTGCCGCATGTTCATACGATTGAAGAAGCGGCGGCAGAAGGTGCGCCAAAAGTATTTGATGAAGAGGAAAATAACATTTGTGCACATAAGCATATCAGCAGAGGAAATGCAGAAGAGGCAATCCGTAATTCCAAATATATGATCAGTCATCATTTTGAAACTCCCTGGACAGAGCATGCATTTCTGGAGCCAGAGTGTGCTGTGGCTTTTTATGATGAAGACGGAGATGTTTTCATATATTCTACAGACCACGTCTGCGCATCAGACTTTACATGAATGTTCTCTGCTGCTCGGAACAGATAAAGTAAAAGTGCAGAATGCACTTGTCGGCGGAGGTTTTGGCGGAAAAGAAGATATGACAGTCCAGCATCTGGCGGCGCTTCTGACTTATGTAACTAAGAAACCAGTTAAGATGAAACTTACGAGGGCTGAATCTCTTCTGGTACATCCAAAACGTCATCCATTTTACATGGATATGACAATGGGCTGCGATGCGAATGGCAATATTATGGGGGTAAAGGCGAAAGTAGCATCAGATACAGGGGCGTTTGCTTCTCTTGGCGGTCCGGTGCTGGAGCGAGCGTGCACACATGCGGCAGGTCCGTATCATTATGAGAATTTTGAGATTGAAGGAACAGCATATTATACAAACAATCCGCCGGCAGGAGCATTTCGTGGATTTGGCGTGACTCAGACTTGTTTTGCGACAGAAACACTGTTGAATATGATGGCCGATAAGGTGGGAATTACTCCATGGGAGATTCGCTACCGCAATGCGATCCGGCCGGGCGAGACACTTCCGAATGGACAGATATTGTGGATAATTCCACAGGTCTGGTAGAAACTCTGGAAGCTGTAAAAGAGAAATACAATGCCGCACTTGAGGCTGGAAAACCAGTCGGAATCGGATGTGCTATGAAAAATGCCGGTGTTGGCGTTGGAATTCCTGATACAGGACGTGTGAAGCTTGTATTTGAAGAAGACAGAAAACTTCATATCTATTCGGGAGCTTCCTGTATTGGTCAGGGACTTGGCACAGTTCTGACTCAGATGGTAGTTACCAACACTGATCTGAAACACGAGGATATTGTTTATGAGAGAAGTAATACCTGGTTTTCACCTGACTCGGGCACAACCTCTGGTTCCAGACAGACTCTGGTAACGGGAGAAGCATGTCGCAGGGCCTGTGATAAGATTATGGAGGACCGCAATGCAGGAAAAACAATTGATGATGTGATCGGAAAGGTTTATTATGCCGAATATCTCGCCAAGACAGATCCACTTGGTGCAAATGTACCCAATCCTGTTTCTCATGTTGCATATGGTTATGCGACACAGGTATGTATTCTGGATAAGAAAACAGGAAAAATCGAGGAGATAGTTGCTGCCCATGATGTAGGCAAAGCGGTTAATCCTTTGTCATGCGAGGGTCAGATCGAGGGTGGCGTAGTTATGTCCATAGGATTTGCTCTGCGAGAACATTATCCGATTGATGAGAACTGTAAACCTATCGAGAAATATGGTTCTCTTGGGCTGTTTCGTTCTCATGAGATTCCGAAAATCGATGCAATTGTTATTGATAAACCGGGATTAAATGTAGCATGCGGAGCTATTGGAATTGGCGAGATCACTTCGATTCCGACGGCACCTGCGATTGCAGACGCATATTTCAGGCGGGATGGTGAGAGACAATACAGTCTTCCTCTGACTGGAACGCCATATGAAAGGAAGTGCTGAGTATGGCAGTAAAGAAGAAGTTTCCATATCGTTCGGCAGTTGTAGCATGTAATGGCGGATGCAGGGCAGCAGAAGGCGAGACAGGATGTAAGGACGGCTGTATTGGATGTGGAGCTTGCGTAAATAAATGTAAATTCGGAGCGATTTCTATCAATGAATATGGTGTGGCAGAAGTAGATGAAGAAAAGTGTATTGCCTGTGGGGCTTGCACAAAGGTCTGCCCGCAGGGCGTGATCCACATTCATGAATGTGCAAATTATATTGTGGTAAAATGCTCCAATAAGAAAAAAGGCGCAGAGGCAAAGAAACAGTGCGAAGTCAGCTGTATCGGATGTGGAATCTGTGAAAAGACATGTACAGCAGGCGCGATTAAGGTGTCTGACAACTGTGCGGTGATTGACGAGTCTGTATGTTTAAGCTGTGGTATGTGTACAGTGAAATGCCCGCGCCATGTAATTCATGATTTAAGAGGTATTTTTACGTAACTGTTCACGTTACTGTTCACATGCCACTATTCCGCGAGGCGTTTTGGCATGTATATGCCAAAATCCCGAGACATACAGCGCGAATTTATGCGATTAGCATAAATTCTGTGCATCGCGAAGCGTGTTACTGGGCACGGAGTGAACAGTAACCTGTTCACGAAAATACACTAAGAAATATTGAATAAAAGATTGCCAATAAACAGATAAATGTGTTATACTTATACAATAAAACAGGTAATAAATATGGAAATTAAAAAATAAGTTCGCCTGATGTCTGAAAACAGGCGGAAGGAAAGTAGCATGGTTCGGAGCCGGACATCAGTCCTGAGGGGAACAAAAGAATACCTTAGGTGAGTCCGGCTTTTTCTATATCCAGACAGAATCCTTTCCTGCGTATCAGTAAACAAAAATAAAATATAGAGAAGGTGAAAACATGATTGGAAAGAGTGTTCCAAGAGTAGATGCCTACGACAAAGTTACAGGACGTGCGAAATTTACGGATGATATAGCTCCTGCTAATTGTCTGGTGGCAAAGGTCTATCATGCAAAGATCGGAAATGGTATCGTGAAATCAATCGATACAAGTAAAGCTGAGGCTCTGGACGGCGTAGTAAAAGTAGTTACTTTTAAGGACGTACCGAATCATTGTTATCCTACACCGGGACATCCCTGGTCGGTAGAATTGGCTCATCAGGATATTGCAGATCGTAATATCCTTACCGGAAGAGTTCGTTATTATGGGGATGATATCGCTGCGGTAGTAGCTGAAGATGAGATAACGGCCCAGAGGGCATTGAGATTAATTGAAGTAGAGTACGAAGAATATCCGGTAGAGATTCATCCGCGTAAATCTATGTATGGCAGTAATCCGCCGATTCATCTGGACAAGAAGGATAATGTACTTGTCCGTTCCAACTATTTTATCGGGGATGTAGAAAAAGGATTAAAAGAATCTGCAACAGTAGTGAAACGAACCTATAAGACACCAATCGTACAACATTGTCATATTGAAAATCCGATTTCCTATGCCTATATGGAGAATGGCAGAATCGTAGTAGTAAGTTCCACACAGATTCCTCATATTGTACGTCGTGTCATTGGCCAGGCATTGGGAATCCCATGGGGAAAAATCAGAGTGATCAAGCCTTACATAGGTGGTGGATTCGGAAATAAACAGGATGTACTTTATGAGCCTCTGAATGCATTTCTTACTACTCAGGTTGGCGGCAGACCAGTCAAGCTTGATGTGACAAGAGAGGAAACTTTCTGTAATACGAGAACCCGCCATTCTATAGAATATGACCTGACGGCCGGAGTAGATAATGAGGGACATCTTCTTGCAAAGGATATGCTTGCAATCTCAAATCAGGGAGCGTACGCTTCTCATGGACATGCCATAGCAGCAAATGGCCTGACTGCATGGAGACTGCAGTATGCATGTCAAAACATTAAAGGAGAGGCCTATACTGTCTATACCAACACACCGGTAGGTGGAGCTATGCGAGGATATGGGATTCCGCAGGTATGCTTTGCAATTGAGTGCTTTATGGATGATATTGCAAAAGAAATCGGAATGGATCCACTGGAATTCAGAAAGAAGAACCTGATTAAGGGCTATTATGAAGATGCGTATCTGAAGCCGATAGCAGCGAATACCAATGGTATTTTCGAGTGTCTGAAAAAAGGTGCAGAATATATTCACTGGGATGAAAAACGAAGAGAATATGCAAATCAGACAGGAAAGATCCGAAGAGGCGTGGGAATGTCTCTGTTTTCCTACAAAACCGGTGTATGGCCGATCGTCTCTGGAAATCGCAGGCGCGAGAATGACTCTGAATCCGGACGGAAGTGTAGGCCTGATGTTGGGAGCAACAGAAATCGGGCAAGGTGCAGACACTGTATTTTCTCAGATGACAGCGGAAGTTTTAAATATGGATATCAGTGATATTCATATCCAGAGTGTACAGGATACAGATGTGACACCATTTGATACAGGGGGTGCTTATGCATCACGCCAGTCGTTTGTTACAGGAACGGTGGTGAAGGATTGTGCAAATCTTATGAAGAAGAAAATTCTTGATTATGCGAAGAAACTGATGCCGGAAGAGACAAGAGAATTAAGTCTGGACCATGGTTGGATCATGGCTGGTGAAGATTATGCAATGTCTCTTGCTAATCTTGCACTTGAGAGTTATTATAGTCTGAGTAATTCATCTGTACTTACAGCAGAGGTATCGGAACAGGTAAAGAAGAATGCGATTGCGATTACAGGCTGCTGTTTTGCAGAAGTGGAAGTAGATATTGAACTTGGCAAAATTAAGATTCTCCATATTATTAATGTTCATGACGGTGGGAAGCTGCTTAATCCAAAGCTTGCCGAGATGCAGGTTCATGGCGGTATGTCTATGGGAATGGGATATGGTCTTTCTGAACAGCTGATCCTGGATGAGAAGACAGGCAGACCTTTGAATGGAACATTATTAGACTATAAGCTGATGACAATGATGGATACACCTGATATCAAAGCCGATTTTGTGGAGCTGGATGATCCGATCGGACCATTTGGAAATAAAGCACTGGGTGAACCGCCGGCAATCCCGGGGGCACCTGCAATCCGCAATGCAGTTCTTCATGCGACGGGTGTTGCCTTTAACGAAAATCCTCTGACACCACAGAGATTGATCGATGGCTTTATGAAAGCCGGACTTATTTAGAGGGGAGGGGATTTTATGTACGATATTGAGAAGTATTATCAGGCTGAAAGCGTAGAAGAGGCAGTCAGACTGTTGAATGAGCATCCGGAGGCAAAAGTGATATCCGGAGGAAGTGATGTTCTCATTAAAATCAGAGAAGGAAAATTTGCAGGAACTTCTCTGGTGAGTATTCATGGAATTGAAGAGATAAAGGGCGTGAAAATGGCAGATAACGGCGATATTTATATTGGAGCAGGAACTGTGTTTTCACATATTACGAACGATGAGATCATAAAGAAATATATTCCGGTACTTGGGGAAGCTGTGGATCAGGTTGGCGGACCACAGGTGAGAAATATTGGCACGATCGGTGGAAATATCTGTAATGGTGCAGTAAGTGCTGACAGTGCAACGG